>NZ_CP097290.1 GCF_023498005.1 Streptomyces durmitorensis
GGTACCATATCGCTGCGCGATATGCAGCGAACACCCGGGCTGTGCCCGGGTGTTGCGCTCCGCTCCGCGGGAGCGCTGGCGTGGGGCTGCGCCCCACGCTCACCCGCCTTGCTGCGCAAGGCGGGTGACACCCGTCCGCTGCGCTCCCGGAGTGCAGCGCTGCGCTCCGGCCCAGTGGGTCCGCTTCGCTCCCCCACCCAACAGCCCTTCCGGCCTCATCTCCAAAACCGTCAAGGCCCGCTACAGGAGCCAGGCTGACTACGAGGTACCGACCTGGCAGTCCGGCAGCAAAAGGTAGTGCTGATGGTGGGGCTGCGAGTAGAGGTCGGCCTCGCTCCGTAGGACTCACACTGACCAGCCGTCAGGCTGCCTTCCCGGGGGCGCCACAAGGGAACGGCAGCAAGATCCAAGCACCACTGAGAACCCCCACACGGTCGAGTGCTTCATTGTTTACGGCAAGATAGACTCTGGAATCAACCTACTCCCATCCCCCGCCGCTCAGGAATCTGCACCAAACTGGCCGGCATCTCTGCATCCCCCTGTCACCAACAGCACGTCACGCCGATGACACATCAACCCGAAAACCCCAGGCAAGCCCGATACCCACCAAGTAACACCCACCGCAACCCCAGTGACACTCTCACTCAGGTTCACACCGCCATCCGATCGTGCTCTCCGGATCTGATCGGATGGCAGGGCCCATGCTGGCCGCTCGCCCGCTGTCGCGTGGTGCCAGAGGCGCGGACCGAGGAAGAAGGCAGATCGAAATGGCAGTGAACCGACTGCGTCCCCATCAACGGGAAGCCGTGGATGCTGTCCTGCGTGCGCTCGAGGTGTCCGCGGGATCTCTGGTGCCCGAGCGGGGGCTACGGACGCAGGTGATCATGGCGACCGGGTCGGGGAAGACGAGGGTGGCGGTCCGCAGCGCGGAGGAGCTCCACGCGGGCCGTGTGCTGGTGCTCGTGCCCTCTCTGGATCTGCTTGCCCAGACTGAGGCTGCGTGGCGCGAGGGAGGCCGCCGGGGGCCGATGATCGGGGTGTCGTCGCTGCGGGGCGCGGAGGTGCCCTTCCCCAACACCACGGACGTGGACGAGTTGGTGGAGTGGACGAGGGGCCTGGACAAGGTGACCGTGTACGCCACCTATGCCAGCCTCGGTCTGGGCACATTGGAGCGGGCGCACGCTGCGGGTTTGGTGGCTTGGGACCTGATCGTCGTGGACGAAGCCCACCGGGTTTCGGGCCGGATCGGCAAGCCGTGGCTGGTCGTCCACGACAACCAGAAGATCCCCTCCCTGCGCCGCCTCTACATGACCGCCACGCCCCGGCTGTGGCAGCTCGGGGACGAGGACGAGGCCGGCGCGCCCGGCGAGCTGGTCGCGAGCATGGAAGACGACCCCGCCGGGCCCTTCGGCAGCAGAGTGTTCACCTTGACGCTCTCCGAAGCCATCGACCGTGGAATCTGTGCCCCCTACCAGGTCGTATGCGTGGACGTCACCGACACCCGGTTCCAGGCCGCGCAGCTCCTGGGCGCCGAAGGCCGGTCGGCCGAGGTCCGCGGGGTGCGGCTGGCCGCCCTGCAGACCGCGCTGGTGAAGGCGTCCGCCGAGGAGGGCTTCCGCCGCACGCTGGTGTTCCACCATGTGGTGAGGGAGGCCGAAGCGTTCGCGGCTGGCCTTCCCGGCGTCGCCGCGCAGCTGCACGCCAGCGCTCCCGAGCTGTACCCCAAGACGATCTGGGCCAACTGGCTCTGCGGCGACCACAAGCCGCTCCACCGCCGCCGCGTCCTGGGAGAGTTCGCCGACGGTATCGCCACGGACGGTACGGTCATGGAGAAGGGCTGTCTGAGCTCCGTGAAAGTCCTCGGGGAGGGTGTCGACACCAAGAACTGCGACTCCGTCTACTGGGCGGATGTACGCGGGTCCATGCCCGATCTGGTCCAGGCCGTGGGCCGGGCACTGCGGATGCAGCCAGGCGAGGGCAAGATGGCCTCACTCCTGGTGCCGGTGCTGCTCGGGCCGGGCGAGACAGCGGACAACATGCTCACCTCCCGGGCGTACGGCGGGTTGGCGAAGCTGCTGGAAGCGCTCCGGGCACACGACGCACGCGTCGTGGAGCAGCTCGCCGAACAGCAGGCCCCCAGCCACTACAAGCCCCTCAGCAAGGACGAGAGCGGGCAGAGCACGAACGGGAACAGCGGCGGCTCCGGAGCCGTCAGCGCCCCCGCCAAAGCCCTGTTGAAGTTCTCCACGCCGCGCGACCCAGCCGCCCTCGCGGCGTTCATCAACCTGCGAGTCCTCAACCCCGACCACGAGCACTGGCGGCGCGGCGTGGAAGCCGCCGTCATCTACCACCGGCTCCACGGCGACCTGCGCGTGCCCTTCACCTACCGCGTCCCAGAGGGGCAGGAGGCCGAAGCTGCCGGGTGGCCGGCCTCGCTCATGTCCTTCCCGCTGGGGCAGTGGACCGCTGACGCGCGCCGCTTCTACACCCGCGGTGAGATGGACGAGGACCGTGTCGAACAGCTGGAAAAGCTCGGCATGATCTGGTCCCACTTCGACGTCGCGTGGGCCGAGGGACTTGCCGCCGCACGCGGATGGGCGACCGAACACGGCCACCTCCTGGCACCACTGGACGCCACCTTCCAAGGCGCGAAGGTCGGCATCTGGCTGAAGAACACACGGGCCGCCGCCCGCAAGGCCCAGGAGATCGAGCGGCGGCGCTCTGAAGGGCTGCCGGTGGAGTCGTCGGCCGGGGCGCTGTCGGACGAGCGGCGCGAGCAACTGGAGGACATCGACCCCTCCTGGTGCCCGGCATGGCCCGTCACCTGGCAGCGCTGCTTCCACCTCGTCCGGCTCCACCTGGAGGCCGGCGACACACTGCCCACCACGGCGGACGAGGTCTTGCGCCAGGGCGAGGATCTGGGGCGGTGGGTGCAGTCGGTGAGGCTCGGGTGGGATCAGCTCACGGCCGTGCAGCAGTGGATGTGCGAACACGTCCTCGGCATCACACCTGCAACCGACAACGAAAAACCAAAACCACGCCGTACCCAAGCCGACAAATGGGCGCTTCACCTCGCCGCAGCCCGCCAGTTCTACCAGCGCGAGGGGCACCTACAAGTACCCAGGAAACACACCGAAACGATCACCGGCGACAACCAAGAAGAACGGGAACTCAAACTCGGAGCCTGGATCAGCAACCAACGCACCCGCGCCGCCACACTGACACCAGAACGGATCGAACAACTCACCAACATCGATATGCGCTGGACATGATCAGGGCCGGGACCGCCTTCATCCGACTCTCCTGACACCAGGTCACGAGCGGGCTGGGGCTATCTCGCCGGTGGCTTGGGACCGGGGGGTTTTTGTTCCGGTCTTGCCTGCTTTGACTGTGCGGGGGTCGATGGCTTCCAGTGGTGAGCCGACCCGGTAGGGGCATTCGGGGTCGTCGGGCCGGTTGGGGCGGTCGTGCGGCAGCAGGTAGAAGGTGCGGCGGGCGAAGAGGCCGCTGTCGGCGCTGCGGGGCGCGTTCGGTGCCAGGTTCGAGTAACCGATCATCCGGCCGTCCCGCTCGTAGCGCGGTTTGCCCTTACGGGTACTGACCTTGTCCAGGGCCTGGCGGACATAGTCGAGGTCCTCGGTGTCCTCCAGCCACACGACCTCGGCTTCCTGGACGAGATCGCCTTCCTGCGGAATCGCGCTCATCAGGCCTCCTGAGTCGTGGCGGCCGGACACCGGCCAACGGATGCGACATTCACACGGGCCTGCATCCCAGCTCTGCGAACAGCCAGCCGGACAAACAGGCATCGTCCATCGTACGGTCGACACACAACCTCAAAGGACCCGCAACGACCCATCACAACCGCCCGCCTCCATCACCGGCGGAGCTGTCGTCCGTGAGCAGCCCGAGGCCGGGGTACAGCTTGGTCGCGTTGTTCTTGATCATTTCTGCGGGTGAGGCAAGGCCGAGTTCCTGCCGGATGCGGCTGGCGAAGGCACGGCTGGTGGAAGGTCTGATTCCTTCGTCCGAGCACCAGCGCCCGTAGGTTTCATACAGCAGCTTCTGCTCGACGCGCAGATCAGAGTTGGCGCTGCGGTTCGGGTCCTTGGTGCAGCATTCGGTGAGGAAGCGGCCGACGTGATCCTCGGTGGTCTCGTAGGCGGCGGTCGCCACCCGGACGGAGGCCGGTCCGGTGAGGGAGTCGCGGGTGGCCAGGTAGCGCTTGGCCCCCTCGATCAGCCAGTGCAGGATGCCAGGCCCCTCGTCGCGGACGAGTTCGGCGGCCAGGTTGTCGATCTTCCGCTCGTCGGGCACGCTGCGCTCGAACGGGATGATCCGCATGCGCCGCCAGAACGCGTAGCCGCCGGTGCCGACTTCGGGACGGTGGTTGCCCAGGAGCCACAGCTTGTGCGTGGGGGTGAAGGTGAAGAAGTTCTGCCGCATCCGCCGGGCGGTGATGGTGTCGCCGCCGGTGAGAAGCTTGACGCGGGCCTCGTTGAACTTGTCGTTGGGCTTGAGCTCGCTGCACACCACGATGCGCCGGCCGTGGAGCTCGGTCAGTTCCGTGGAGTGCTCGGTGAACTTGCCCTTTTCCATCAAGAACCCTGGTGGGGCTGCGTTCGCGTAGTCGCCCAGGATCTGCGTCATCACCTCCAGCAGCACCGACTTGCCGTTGGCGCCCGAGCCGTAGAGGAAGGGCAGGACCTGCGCGCCGACGTCTCCGGTGATCGAGTAGCCGAGCAGCAGATGCAGGAAGCGGGTGGTCTCCAAACCCTTCGCGTCGTCCCCGAAGGTGTCGCGCAGGAAGCTCTCCCAACGCGGGATGGGCATGGCATGGGGGGCCACGAGCGTGGCCCGTGAGTGCATGTCCGTCAGCGGGTCCGGCTTGCGGAGCGTCCCTGTACGGAGGTCCACTGCCCCGGCCGGGGTGCACAGGGCGTAGATGTCGCCGTCCAGGACTTCCGGGTCCAGGCGCAGGCCGGGTGCGGCCTGTGCCTGGTAGAGGAGCGCCTTGAGTCCTGAGGTCGATTCGGAGTGCCGACGGTGCGCGGCCAGCGCGCGGTCACTGAACTGGCCCCGGGGGTCGTGCTCGGGGATCTGCTCGGCCATCTCCCCCGCTGCCCATACCGCTGCCTCGTCGCCGCCGGTCAGTTTCCAGCGGTACTCGTCCCAGCAATGCCAGCCCATGCCGATGACGTAGCGGAACTGGTCGCGGTAGAGGCGGGCGAAGAGCTTGGCGTTGCCCCGGTCGGTCAGGGAGCTGGGCATCAGCACGTCCGGGGCGGCCGCGGGAGGGTAGCGGGCATCGGTCTGCTGGGCCGGGAGGCTGGGATGCGGCTCTGGCAGCGCGAGGTCGAGGCTCTGCTGGTGGATCTGGGCGGCGGCCGCTTCGGCGTCGAAGCGTGCGGGCTCGGCGCTCATGAGCGTCCTCGTGGGTGGAGTGGGCGCTGGGCGCCCGCAGACAGAGCGGACTCGATGATCGTGAGGTTGCGGCTCTCTTGGGCGGGGCGTGCGGAGCTTGCTGCTTCCAACAGCAAGTCCTGGGCCTGGGCCTCGGGGAGGTGACCTGCTTGGACCAAGCCCCCGGCTGTGTAGGCGGCGCGGTTGAGCTTTTCGGTGAAGCTCGCTCCTTCCGGTGTGGCCGCGCAGGCGGCGACCTCGGCCAGGAGCGGGTCCAGAAGCCGCTCGGCGCCCTTCACGGAGCGGCGCCGACGGCGGGGGGCTTCGGGTGTGGCGGGCCGCCGGATCGGGGCGGGAACGTGGTGTGTGCGTACGAGTTCTGCCGCCAGCCACTGGGGCAGCGGCGCAGGGTGGCGGGCTGTTCCCACGGGGCGGTAGGTGCCTGCGGTGGTCCGGGTCGCGGGGGCCACGATGTAGCCGTTGTCGGAGCGCACATCCACCTGCCAGGCCAGCGCCATCTTCGGGCTGGACCCTGTGGAGGAGCGGTAGCGCGTGGCGGGGTGCGGGTTGCGGTACCAGATGTGCAGTCCGCCGGAGGGAGTCCGCACGCGCAGTGTTTCCGTGTCCTCCGCCGGACTTTGCTGGCCGCGGAGTGCAGCCAGCAAGGCCAGGGTGTCGAAGCCCGTGGCCAGACCGGCGAGGTTGACCTGAGGGGAGATGGGGATGCCCGGCAGGAGCCGGGATCTGTCAGGAACTTCCGCGGCATGGGCGTCCACATCAAGAACCACCAGGTCCGCGGCACCGCAGGAGACACCCACACCGAAACGCGACTGGTCATGCCACCAGGCGTCGATGCGCTCGAGGTCCGTGGTGGCGGCATGGAACCCGTGGCACCAGCGTCCGGCCTGCCTGCACGGGCAGGCCGCCGGTGCATGCCGGTCCTCCTTGCAGGCCTGGCAGTTGGCCGGCGGGACCTTCTGCTGCGGGGCCAGGGGGTGCACCGGCCAGCCGGCCTGGGCACACCACCGGGCGATCGCGTTTCCGTGCACGGCTTCGTCCGGGGCCATCGGCACGGTCGAGGGCTGGCGGGTCAACGGATCGTCCTTGTCACGTTTTGTGCCGGTCTTCAGCGGGATCAACGGGTCTGAAGGGACTGAGGTTTCGGGTTTGCGGCACGAGCGTAGCCCACAGAGGGGGGAGAGAAAGCACGCCCCTGGCGTGTCGGCTTTTTTGGGTCCCGTCAGTCCCGCAGCAGCTGGCAGCGGGCGGCTGGTTCAGTCCCGCAAGGCGAGCGCAGGTTTTGGTCCCGTTCCACAAAAGTCCTGGTCAGAGCGAGTTGAGCCTCCAGCTACGGGACTGACGGGACTGACCCTCGTAGTTATCAGCTGTTCAGGATGAAGGTCCATCAGTATGTGCGCGCGCGTGTTAGTAGTGCGTTCGTTGGGTGATAACTACCAGGCTGGGTCCCGTCAGTCCCGTGGTTTGTAAGCTCACCCCTTCTGACCTGCGCTTTCTCTTCACCTTCAGGTACGGGACCAAAGAGGCGCGGGACTGAGACCCGCTGGCTGAGGCTCCTGGGGCAACCTCCCGGGCCGTGCGGGAAGTTCAGCCCCGTTAGGCCCGCACAGAAGTTGCCCAGATGCGGCGGGGCCTGGTGCGGGTTCCGCATTTGTCTGTCGCCCCCACTCCCGGCTGCCGGGACTGCGGACTGGAGGAGCTCAGACTCGATCTTCGCCAGGGATTTTTACCGCCGCGGGTACGAAGAGAAGAAGTGGGCGAGGCAGGGAGGAAAACAATTCATCCGTGAAATGAGGATGACAGTGCTTTCGAAGCTGCGTCAACCCTGCCCGAATCGGTGGAGCACTGCTGGAACTTCACTAGAGGAAGCCAAGCAGAACGGTCCACATCCGTTGACAGCATGCATATCGGAGAGATCGGATCGCGGAGGGGAATTCCCTGCAAGCGTGTCACCTCCGACCCGGAACGAGGTACGCACCGGTGGCCACAGCACTGAACGAGTCCGCGCACACACAGCATGACCTTCCTGCCAAGGAAATCCCTGCCCTGCGAGTCAGGGACGGGCTTGGTGGAATTCGGACGTTCCGTCGCGACCAGCTCGGTTTCCTTCGCGGGGGGCTTGAGAAATTCGGGGACATCTATCGTTTCCGGCTGCTCAACATGCGTATGGTCATGCTCAATCATCCGGATTACATTCGGCATGTCCTGGTGGACAAGAGCGAGCAGTACGACAAAAACGCCGCCATTTTCCGCATAGCCAGGCCCGTCCTGCGGGACGGGCTGATTGCCACCCCCGACATGGAGCTCTGGCGTCGGCAGCGGCGGATGATGGCGCCCTACTTCACTCCGCGCACCGTGAGCAAGTTCGCTCACAACATGACGGACGAGACGACGAGCATGCTGGAGCGTTGGGAGGCCCGTCCCGAAGCAGGCCCGCCGCTGGACGTCACCGACGAGTTCGGGCAGCTCGCCCTCCGCATCGTCAGCCGGTCGCTCTTCAGTGCCGAGGTCGGCGATGCGGCTCAGGCCTTCGAGCGTGCATTCCAGCTCGCCAATACGGTCCTGGGGAAATTCTTCAGCTTTCCTTTCCCGCCGCTGAGTTTCCCCACGCCGAGCCATGTGCGGCTGCGCCGGGCCATCGACAAGATGGACGGGTTCGTCTCCCAGTTCATCCAGAAACGGCTGACCGACGAGGTCGAGGTCGGCCACGAACCGGATCTGCTCTCCTTGTTCCTGCATGCCGTGGACGAGGGAGACGGGAAGGGGATGGATCTCGAGCAGCTCCACCATGAAGTGCTCAACATATGCGTGGGAGCGTACGAAACCACCACCAATACGCTGGCGTGGGCTTTCTACCTGCTGGCACGGCACCCGGAAGTGGAGAGCAAGCTCCATGCAGAAGTGGATGGAGTGCTCGGCGACCGCACGGTGCCGGATTTCGAGGATATGCCCCGGCTGACGTACACCCGGATGATCGTTGACGAGGTGCTGCGCATCTACTCACCGGCGTACCAGCTCATGCGGCACACCCGCGAGGAAGATGTCATCGACGGATACCGGGTGCCGGCCGGTACTCAGGTCCTCGTCAACAGCTATCTGCTGCACCGCCATCCGGATTTCTGGGAGGACCCCGAGCGTTTCGATCCGGAGCGCTTCAGCCCGGAGCAGATCGCCCAGCGGCCCAAGCACGCCTACGTTCCCTTCGGCAGCGGGCCCCGCGTCTGTCTCGGCAAGCATTTCGCGCTGACCGAGATCTGCCTGGCCATGGCGACCATCGCGCGCAAGTACCGGCTGGTGACGCCCGAGGGAGCGCCCGAGGTGCTTCCCGACGCCCTGATCACCCTGCACCCCAAGAACGGCGTGCACCTTCGTCTGGAGCGGCGCTGAATGAGCACGATCAGCACGGGTGGTGCCGGCCTCGCGCACATACCCGAGATCCACTGTCCTTTCCCCTACCGGGTGAACCCGCACGCCGACCGGGCGCGCGCACACCTGGCCGCCTGGGTGCACCGCACGGGCCTGGTGAACCGCGAGTCCGCCAGGAAGCGCTTCGACCAGGCTGACTTCGGCTGGTTCGCCGCCCTCGTCTATCCCACCGCGAGTCGGCGGCACCTCGAACTGATGGCGGACTGGTTCGCCTGGCTGTTCCTGGTCGACGACCAGCTGGACGACGGCAGTGCGGGCCGCAGCCCGGCACAGATGGAGCAGATGGTCGGCGGCATGCAAGTCGTGCTGGAGTCGCCGGACTTCGGGGTGAGCCTGCTGAGCGGGCCGAACGTGCCGCCCGCGGTCGCCTCACTGGCCGAGCTGTGGCAGCGCACCGCCGTGGACGCCCCGGCTCACTGGCGCCGCCGGTTCATCCGGCATCTGCGCGACTGCCTGGTCACGGCAACGGTGTGGGAGGGCGGAAACCGGATTCGGGGCACCGTGCCCGACGAGGTGACGTACATCGAGAACAGGCGTCACACGGGCGCCATCTACGTCTGCATGGACCTGATCGACATCGTCGAGGGGCTCGACGTCCCCGAAGGCCTCTACGGCAGTGCGGAGTTCACCCTCGCCCTGGATGCCGCCTGCAACGTCGTCTGCTGGACCAACGACGTCTACTCGCTGGACAAGGAGCGCTCGCTGGGCGAGGTGCACAACATCGCCTATCTGGCGCAGCACCACCGGGGGCTGGACCGGGAGCAGGCCCTGGCCGAGGTGTGCGCGGCCACGTCCACGGAGACCGAGCGCTTCCTGACCGCCGAGAGGCAGCTGCTGTCGGCCCACCCCCAGGAGACCGGGCTGCTGGCTCCCTACGCCGCCGGGATGCGGACGTGGATCCGCGGCAACCTCGACTGGTCGAGGCGGACGAAGCGCTACCAGGCCGGGACGTCGGCGTCCTGGGCGCGTCCTGCCGACTACGTGGAGCGGGCTCTCATAGGAGTGACCCAGTGACCCTGACCCTGACCTTGGCCCCGGACACACGGGACGCGTGGGCGCTGCTGCGACGCTACCGGCAGCTCACAGGACCGCGGCTGCAGCATGCCGTGGAGCAGTTGAGCGAACCGGTGCGGACCATCGCCCGCTTCCACTTCGGCTGGTGCGACGAGAACGGCACCCCCACGCAGGACGGGTGGGGCAAGGGTGTGCGCGGCGCGCTGGTCCTGGCCAGTGCGCAGGCGGTGGGTGGCCCTGCCGACCAGGCGCTGAGCGGCGCGGCGGCGGTGGAACTGGTGCACAACTTCTCGTTGCTGCACGACGACCTGATGGACCGTGACCGTGTCCGGCGCGGCCGCCCCGCGGCCTGGACCGTCTTCGGCGAGGCCCAAGCCGTGCTGGCGGGTGACGGCCTCCTGGCTCTCGCGCTGGACACCCTGGCCTGTGCGCCGCCGCCCCCCGCGAGTGCCTCCGCGACCCAGGAACTGTGCCGGGCCCTGCTGAAGCTGGTCGCCGGCCAGGGCTCCGACCTGGCGTTCGAGAGCCGTGCGGAGGTCGGCCTGGAGGAGTGCCTGACGATGGCGGCGGGAAAGACCGCCTCGCTCCTGGCCGCCGCCTGTGCGCTCGGCGTGCTGTCCGCGGACGGGGCGCCCCACCAGGTGAGCGCTCTGCGGGGATTCGGACACCACGTGGGCATGGTCTTCCAGCTCGTCGACGACCTGTTGGGGATCTGGGGAGACACCCGCGCGACCGGCAAGGTGACCGGCGGGGACCTGCGGCGGCGCAAGAAGTCCCTGCCGGTGGTCGCGGCCCTCGCCGGGGACAGCGAGGCGGGGCGCCGCCTCGCCGAGCTCTACGCCCTGCCCGGTCCGCTGGACGACGGCGACGTCACCCGGGTTGCCCGGCTGGTCGAGGAAGCGGGCGGCCGGCAGTGGGCCGAGCGGGAGGCCGTACGGCACTGGAAGCAGGCGCAGGAGGAACTCTCCCGTGCGCGCCTGGAGCCGGAGGCGACACGAGGGCTGCTCGCCCTGGCCCGGCTGATCACCCAGCGCGACCGCTGACCGACGGCCGGACAAGAGAGGGAGAGACCGAGCTCATGAGCCGAACCGACAACATCCTGGCATCCCCGCCCCACCCCGTCCCGGAGCCGGTGGGGGCGCCCACAGGAGGGCCGGGCACCGCCTCCCCCGTCGAAGCGGGTGGAACAGGTGAAGCAGGTGAAGCAGGCCGAACAGGTGAAGCAGGCGCCCCCCGGCGGCGGTTCATCCTGCCCGTCGCCGCCGACACCGGCGAGGCACTGCGCCGAGCCGTCCGCGGCCTCGCCGGGCAGGCGCACCCGGGCGGGGCGCACCCCGAGCGGCTTGCCGTGCACGGCACGGGCGCGCACCGCGTCGTCGCCGCCGCGGACCGACCGGACCGCCTGGGGGACGAACTTCTCGCACGGCTGGACGAGAGGAGCGCACCCCACGCCGGTGAGCGCCCCGCGCTGGCCTTCCTGTTCTCGGGCGGCGGGCCGCAGTGGATCGGCACGGGCCGCGCCCTGCTGGCCGAACCCGCCTTCCGCGCCACCCTGGACGAGTGCGACCGTGCCGTGCGTGCCGTCACCGGCTGGTCCGTCATCGAGACGCTTCTGGCCGACGACGGTCAGACCCTTGTGCCCACGGACGTCCTCCAGCCGGTCCTGTTCTCCGTGCAGATCGCCCTGGCCCGCACCCTGCACGCGTGGGGGCTGAGGAGCGATCTCGTTCTCGGGGCGAGCATCGGGGACGTGGCCGCGGTCGTCGCCGCCGGTGCGCTGCCGCTGGAGGAAGGAGCGCGGCTCATCGCCACCTGGTCCCGGCTCGTGGCGGAGCGCGCGTCGGGGCACGGCACTCTGATCGTCTGCGACATGCCGCTGGAGGAAGCCGAACGTCTCAGCGCACACAGCGGCGGGCGGGTCTTCGTCGCGAGTCATCTCGCTCCCGGCCAGGTGTGCCTGTCCGGAACCCCGGACGGTGTCGCCGAGGCCGAACACGAGCTGTCCGCCCGCGGGGTCCAGACGCTGCGCACTCCCATCGACTACGCCGGGCACAGCTCCCTGCTGGCCGCCATCGGCCCCGAACTCGTACGCAGGATCGGTACGTTGCGCACCCGCCGCCCGGCTGTTCCCTACTGGTCGACGGTCACCGGCGGTTTCGTCGACGGTGCTGCGCTCGACGCGGCGTACTGGGTGCGCAACATGTGCGAACCCACCCTGCTGGAAGAGGGGGTCAGGCACCTCACGGGCCGGGGTGCGCTGCGTATCGTCGAGATTTCCCCTCACCCGGTGGCCATGTACTCCGTGCAGCAGACACTGAACGCCATCGAGGGCACACGCTCCACGGTCCTGGCCGCGTCCCACCGGGATCTGTCACCACGTCAGGGTCTGGAGGACCTGGCGGCACAACTGTGGTGCGAAGGGTTCGACGTGGACTGGAGCGCCGTCGGAACCGTGTGAGGGGGGTGCAGCAGCAGCACGGAGGGCACCTCGTCCGGGCAGGCGAACCGCAGCAACTGATGCCCCACGCCCGAGAGCCCGGTCAGCAGGCCAGGGGTCTCCGCTCGGGTCGGCGAACCGCACACCCAGTCCGACTCCGCGGCGGCATCGAGCTTCTCCCCGAGCTGCCGCATCAGCCGACCCGGCTCCGCCCGGCCGCCGCGCTCGGCGAGCAGCACGAGTTCGAGATTGCCCAGGTCGCCGTGGCACATGCTGTCGCTGCCGCGGCCGGTGAGCCGGTGCGCCCCGGTGTCCGGACCGCCGGCGGGGTCGAGCTCGCCGGGGCGCAGCGCGGCCAGGGCGTCCGCGGCCAGTTGCCGCTCGAGCCCGGCCGTCGCGGGCCGGCCGATCAGGTCGAGCCGGGACATGCCGATCCCCGCCGCCCCGTGGCACCACAGGGAGCGGAAGGGCGAGAGCGCCTCGGCCCGGAAATCGGGCCAGTTGCCGGCCTCGGGGTCGAACGCCTCCGTCTCGTACGCCAGTCCGCCTGCCACCGCTTCGGCGCAGCCCTCGTCGGGTGCGACGTCTGCGAGCCGGGCCAGGGCCGTCACGATGCCCGCCGCGCCGTGGGCGAACCCGGTGAGCGGCTGTGCACTGTCGATGTGGTGATGCTCCCAGGCCAGACCCCGCCCGGTGCCGCCGGGGACGGCGCCGGTGACCAGGTGCCGGGCGGTGCGGCGGGCGAGAGCCGCGGCGCGTCCGTCCGGGTCCTGCCCCGCCTCGACCACGGCGAGCAGGGCAAGGGCGCAGCCCGCCGAGCCGCCCACGACGTCGAACGTCTTGGTGCCGTCCAGGGCGCGCTCCGCGACGGCCAGCACCGGCTCGCGCACGGCGGCCAGATGCGGGGTACCGCCGAGCAGCCGGTCGAGGTGGGCCAGGAAGTACAGGGGCCCCATCCAGGCGCCGAACGCCCCGATGTCCTTCTCCCCGCCGGTACCGGCGCCTGCGTCGGCCGTGGCGCTCGCGCGGACGCGGCGGACCACTTCGTCGGCGACGTCCAGCGCCAGTGAGGTGAAGCGCGGGTGGCCGCTGATGAGGCCGAGCCGGGCGAGGAACAGCCCGATGCCGGACAGTCCCGAGTAGAGGTCCGCGTCGAGCGGGGCGAGGTCCCAGACGCCGTACGCCACCGGCTGGGGCGCGATCCAGCCGATCCGGCCCTCCCTGACGGTCGCCAGGCGCCGTACCCGGTCGCCGATCGAGGTGGCTGCGGCGACGAGTTCCGCGGGGTCGGCGCTGCGGGTCCGCGTCCGGCGGCGAGCGTCGGCCGGTGCCGGAGGCTGCTCCAGCAGGCTGACGTCCACACCGCCGACGAACGATCCGGCGATGATCCGTTCCTGGAGCTCCCGGTCCTCGGGGCCCATGGCCTCGATGCGGCGGCGCACGGCGCCGAGCGCGGGTTCGTCGAAGAAGCCGGGCACGCTCCGCCCGTCGTCGAGGAGGAGGTCGCGCGATCCGGGCAGCGCCTCGAACAGCGGGATGTCCCCGCGCAGCACCGCGTCCATCTCGGCGCGTACGACGGCTTCCCCGGCCGGGCCCGCGTACCGCTCGCCGCACAGCCGGGCCGTGCTGCACTCCCGGTCCAGCGCGTCCCGCAGGAAGTCCGGGTGCATGCTCTCGGTGAGCACCTTGCCGTAGACGAAGCTCGGCCTGGGCAGGAAACGCACCGGCGTGCCGGCGAAGCCCTCCAGGAGGCCGCCGGGGGCGAGGATTTCCGTACGGCGGGCGCTGATCCAGTCGTAGCCGTGGCGGAAACCGGCCAGTACGTCGGTGAGGTGGTCGGCGGCC
This sequence comes from Streptomyces durmitorensis, assembly GCF_023498005.1. Taxonomy (NCBI): domain Bacteria; kingdom Bacillati; phylum Actinomycetota; class Actinomycetes; order Kitasatosporales; family Streptomycetaceae; genus Streptomyces; species Streptomyces durmitorensis. The sequence goes on from NZ_CP097290.1 coordinate 14,141, forward strand.
CGGGCGGGCGTACCGTCCGGCAGTCGCGGCCGGTTCTGCGCGCCGGGCGAGCGCACGTGCTCCCACACGATGTGCACCTCGTCGGTCCCCGGGTTCTTCTCGACGGGCACCGGGGTGATCGACGGCTGGCCGTCCGCTCCGTCGAGTCCGCTGTAGTCGCCGACGGGTGCCCCGGCCGGGGCACCGTCCAGCACCACCTTGGTGGGCAGCAGCGCGGTGGCCCGCACCGACTCGCGCAAGGCGGCCAGGGCCGGTTCCTCCGGCTCCCCCTGCGGTCCGCCCGCGCCGTTGCGTGACGTCCTTCGCGGGGCACGGGGGTGCAGCAGTGCTTCGAGGTCGACGAGCACCGGGTGCTCCCCGACGGCCATGATGTTCTCCTGGTGGAAGTCGGTGCCGCGCAGCGCGTGGACCAGGGCCAGCAGCGCGCCGGTGCGCCAGTAGAAGCCGGCCACGTCCCGGGCGTTCGCGCAGGGCTGTGCACTCACGCACTCCGCCCAGCCGTGGTCCTGCCGGGTCAGCGTGCGCGGGGTGCGCAGGGTGTGTGGGCCGTCCTGGTTGAAGCGGTGCACCAGCCTGCCGAACTGCTCGTCCACGGCGAGTGATCGCGGCTTGTAGAACACCGGCGGCGCGTCGTGGAAGTCGACGCGGCACACCGAGCTTCCCCGGCGGTGGACATCGCCCTGGCCGAAGCCGACCGCCGCCACGCCGCCCGGCCTGACGCCGCACAACAGGTCCTCGCAGAGGGCTTCGAGGTCGTCGCGCAGGTGCCGGGCGAAGCGCGTACGGTCCGCGACCCAGTCGTCGAGCAGTTCCGTGACGCAGCGGGCCAGCACCGGGTACCGCGTCCACAGGCGGTGCTGTTCACCGGGTTCGGCCAGGGAGTCGACGTAGAGCTGGTAGCGGGCGGTGGAGGTCGCCCCGGACGCCAGCCGGCCCTGGACGCGGGCCAGGTTGATCTCCAGGATCATGGTGGGCTTCAGGACCACGGCGAGGCGGGTGACGGGCACGCCCGCCAGCAGGGCTTCGCCGAGACCGTCCAGTTCCGCGGGGAAGGGGCCAAGAGCGCGCAGGGCGCTGCGCAGCCGGTCCTGTGCCTGCCGTACGAGGGGTTCGGCGACGCGCAGCAGACCGGGCAGCGGCGGCGTGTCGGGCCGGTCGGGCCCTGGCCGGGCCGAGCGCACCCGGTCCGCCCAACCCGGGCGGCCGGACAAGCGGGCGGCGAGCGCCTCATGGTCCTCGCCGAGCAGCCGGTGCAGCGCGGGCGCCGTCACTCCGACCGCGCGCAGTTGGCCGGTGAAGTGTTCCTCCGGTCCCCTGAAGGCTGCCAGGGCGCGCCAGCGGGCGAGCCGGGCCGTCGCCCGTTTTGGGTCCGGCGGGTCGGCCGGCGCGGAGGGGGCGGTGAGGCGTTCTTGTACGGAGCTGGCCGCGGCCCAGAAGCCGGCGGGAAGGGAGTCCTGGTGTCCGCCGGGCGGGCTGCTGAACGGCATGGGAAGTCCTTTCCGACCGGATGGCGAGGCGGGGCCGGAGCCGGCCGGTGCGCGACGATCCGGCGCCGGATGATGCGCGGGGTGGCCGCAGTTGGGCGGCCACCCCCGGCACTTCAGCGGTCAGCCGCAGCGGTCGTCAGCCGCAGCAGTTGTCAGCCGCAGCAGTTGAAGAAGGGCTGCGTGGAGAGGGTGGAGGCGGCCACGGAGTCGCCCGTGGGGAGGTCGGCGGTGAGGTCCACTGCGCCTGCGGGGTGCCCCGGAGTCGCCGTCAGGCCCTCCTGGTACGTGGCGTCCTGCCAGACAGTCGTGGTGATGTCCATTGAATCCCCTTCGGTAGGTCGGCACTTGCAGCGCGGTGGCCGGTCCGTGGCCCGCCCCCGCTGAAATCACTGGGACGCTAGGTCGCACCGGTGGAGCGCCGGTCGAGCCGGTCTGGGACGGGGGCAGCACGGGGCAGCACGGGGGCAGCGCCTCACCGAGGAGCACCGAAGGGGGAACGAGAACGCCGTGCCCCGATACGGAGATCGGGGCACGGCGTTCTCTGCGCCATGCGCGGTGGCCGGGGGCCGTCAGCCGGTCTTGCGCCGGAAGAACCGCCTCTGACCGTCGTTGCCGCTCATGTTCTTGACTTTCAGTCGGCCCTCTTCGTGAGCCGCGCGCGCCTGCGATGTACGCGCCTTCTTCTCCAGGGCTTCCTGGAAACGGCGCTTCGCCTCCTCCTCGCTGTGGTTCGCGGGGGGCGTGTCAGCCATGGCTGCCTCCTGGCGTTCGACGACTAGTCCCGTACCCCAGGGCATCACTGTTCTCTTGAGGGCCACTCGAGTTTGGCCTCAGCCCGCCTCAAAGTTGTCTCGATCGCGTGGGCCAGCGCGTCGACCGAATCGCCGTCGGCCAGGACCACGGGCGGCGGCACACCGCCGCCTTCCGCGAGGCCCAGGGCGATGTCGCAGGCCACGGCGCCGACACCGGAGGGGCCTGCGAGCACCAGAGGACCGTCGGCGGTGCGCAGGTGGCGGCGGAGTGCCGTGACGCAGGTCCGGGCTCCGTGGTCCGCCGGGTACAGCGCCACGACGGAGTGCGCTCCGGTGGCGGCGAGGGTGAACCCGGTGAGCCAGGAGGCCGGTGTGTCCTGTGCGGTGAGAAGGCAGACGGTTCCGGTGCGGGGCCCGTCGGCGGTCCGCAGGGTGACCAGCGGAGCGCCCTGCCCGGCCGGGGGCCCGGGGCGTTCGTGCAGGAGGGGCAGGTCCGTGCCGGGCAGGCCGTCGAGGAGGTCGGCGACGTTCACCGAATCCCCCGCGATTCCCGGCAGGTCGCGCAGGAGCTGTGCGCTGTGCGACAGCAGGGCGTAGGCCCGCGCGTCGTCGAGGCGGGCACGGTCGTGCACGGACGTCAGGACCAGGCCGCCCTGGTGGTCGTGGTGGACGACGATGCCGATGGGGACCGGGGGGCGGGCGGGGACGATGTCGGGGGCGTCGACGCGGACGCCGCGCGCGGCCAGGCCGGGGCCGAGTTCGCCGAGTTCGCCGAGCTCGCCCGTGCGGTGCTCGAAGACCAGCAGGGAGTCGGCGAGTACGGCCGCCGCGTCCTTGTGCGCGTCCGGGGGTACGAGGGCGTCGGCCGGCGCCGGGCCTTCCGCGAGCCAGTCGCGTATCTGGCCCGCGGCGACCCACTCGTACCCGGACACGTCAAGGGCGCAGTCCCGCAGGGCCCCCAGCAGCCGGGACACCGGGGAGTCGGGGTCCACCTCGACGGAGACCGGCAGCGGGCTGGCGAAGGGGCCGGGAGCGCGCTCGATGTCCCCGAGGAAGACGCCGCGGCCGGAGACCGTGACGCCGAAGCGCACCCGGGCGGGCTCCGCGGCCGCGCCCGACGCGCGATGCAGGAGCATCGCCCACACCGCGTGCACGGCGACGCTCTCGGTGACGCCCTGGTGCGCCGCCCACGCGGCCAGGCGTGCCGCCTCGTCGCCGGTCAGCCGGATGCGGGTGCGTGCGGTGCCGGTCTGTCCGGTGGCGGCACCGGGTGCGGCCTGCGGCAGGCGCACCGCGGGAAGCGCCGCTTCCCGGGACCAGAAGTCCCGTGCGGCGGACGGGTCCTGGGCTCCCAGCCAGCGGACGTAGTCGCGCAGGTCGGGGCGGCGCTCGCCGCCGGGCAGGACGCCGTCGGCGCAGTAGGCGCGGTAGAACTCACGGAGCAGGGCGTGCACGCTGCGGTGGTCGAGCAGGGCGCGGTGGTAGGTGACCAGGACGTCGGTGGTCGCGGTGCCGCCCGGCGTGCCCGGGGGCGCGCCGTCGAGGAGGGCGGCGCGCAGCAGCCCGGGGCGGCGCAGGTCGAAGCCGCGTACACGCTCGTGTTCCATCAGGGCGGCGCGGCCGGGGAACGTTCCGTGCGGGTGCCGTACGACCTCCGGGCTTGCGTGGCGGTACACGGAGATCTGAGGCTGCGGATCCCAGACGAACGCGGCGCGCAGCACGGTCTCGCGGTCGAAGACGGACTGCCAGGCGGCGGTGAAACGGCTGGTGTCCAGCGGACCGTGCCAGCACCAGGCGAGCTGCTCCACGTGGTGGTCCGGGTGGTCGACGGCGTCGGCGAGGACATCGCGTTGCAGGGGGGTGGTGGCGAAGACCTCCGACGGCTGGGCCTCGGCAGTGGCGGGCGACGCCGTCGTCGTCGTGCGGCGGGTGAGCTGGTCGGCGAGAAGGCCGGCGAAGGCGGGGGCGACCGTTGCCTGCCCGGTGAAGCGGGCTGCGGTGGTCGCGGTGTCGGTGCCGAGGAGGGCGGTCGGCACGGGACCGTGCACGTCCACGACGGCCTGCCGTGCCTCGGGGGCGCCGTCGAAGGTGACCGTCACGGTCACGGCCTCCGGTTCGGGTGCGGACCCGGGGTCCGGGGTGGGGCGGGGTGCGCCGGAGGGCTGGTGGCCGTCGCTGGTCATCCGTGCACCCTCCCCTTGTCGTGTCGTGATCGGTCGTGCCGTCCGGTTGTCCGGTCGGCGCGTGCGGACGCCGCCGGCGGTTCGGCAGGACGTGTTTCGTGACGGTGCGTCAGCAGAGGAGCCGCTCGGACTCCCCTGGGAAGCGCGCAGGCGTGGGGGCCGGCGAGGAACATTGCGGCCAGATTAGACACTCAGCGAGCTGACGCCGGATTCCTCGAGCGGCCCTGAAGCGGTTCCCGATGCCATGAGCTGGTTCCAGTCGATCGCGGTGCCCCGCACCTGCAGTTGGCGGAAAGCCGCCATCCATGCCCCGGGCTCGGCGGCGACCGAGGGCGTCTCCCGGACGGGCTCGCATCGCAGGACCCTGCCGAAGCCCGCGGGGTGCGACGTCCGTGCGGTGCAGGGGCCGCCCTCCTCGGTGAGGGTCAGATGGGCGGCGTCCCGCAGACCGAGGGCTCCTGCCACGTGGGCCGCCGCGAGCGCGCCGGTGCCGTGTCCGGTGACCGCGGTGGCGTCGATGCCGAGGGCGTGCCAGAGGCGGAACAGCGCCACCTGGTATCCGAACAGCGCGGGCTTGCCGTACCGGGGGTCTTCGAGCAGTTGGGCGTCGACTCCGTGCGGGGGCGCGAACACGGCGGCGACCAGCGGTACGGGCAGACAGCAGTCCAGCGCGTCGCGCAGGGCGTCGAAGGCGGCCCGGAAGGCGGGAAACGTGCCGTACAGCGTCCTGGTCGTGGTGGGCGGGCGGCCGTCCCAGTCGGGGAACAGCACCGCGAGGTCGCCGCGGACGGCGGGCGTGGCACCCGGGCCGGCGCAGCAGGCCAGGAGTGCGGGCCGGGGGGTGTCCCGGGTGTGCGGGTCGGACTTCATGGGCCCCTCTCGAGCACTCGTGGCGAATCCGCCGCGGTACGCGGGTCACAGCACCCGGACCGCGCTCTCCGCGTGTCGCCTGGCCAGTTCGAGTACCGCCCGGTTCTCCTGCCCGATGCTCTCCCGCACGTGGCGCCGGGCCTGGGCGGTGTCCGTGCCGGCGCCGAGGACGGCCTCGATGCGGTCCGGGTCGAGGACGGCACGGTGCTGGGCGGTGACGGTCACGCTCGTCGTGTCCGGCAGGACGGACCACTCCCCGGTGTGGGCCACCAGCGGACCCGGCGGAGCGGTCTGTTTGAACACGATGCGTCCGGCGTGCGGGAAGCAGATGCGTACGGCCTGGGCGGTCCGGGCGGGCAGGGAGTCCGTCGTGTGGCTCTGCCAGTTGACCAGTTGCACACCGGGCGGGTCCTCCCGCACGTCGACGGGCGGGACCTGAGGCAGGAGCTGGGGCCAGTCCCGTACCCGGTACAGCACGTCGTAGACGAGCTCGGCGGGGCCGTTGACACGGGTGGAGTCCTCGAAGGAGAACATGAGCCCGTCGAGGTCCTTCCAGTGCTGTGCGTGGTGGCGCACACCCTCCAGGTCCGTGCGGGCCGTGGTGTCGAGGGTGCGCTCCGCCCAGGCGGCACTCGCCGGGTCGTTCCGGGCAACGGTGAAGGTGCGGTGCAGGGTCAGCCGGGTGCGCCGCTCGCCGAGGGCTTCCACGGTCCAGCTGCCGCGCATGCTCGTCAGCGGTGGTGCCGGCTGTTCCTGCCAGAAGTCCACCCGCCGCAGGTCGGACGAGAAGACCAGGCGCGTCGTCCACGAGCGGACCTGGCCCTCGGCGGTGTCCCACAGGCGGTGGCGTTCCTGCCGCCCGTCGGACTCGAGCTGTTCGACGTGCACGACGGACGGGAAGTACCGGGGCCAGTGGGCGGCATCGGCCACCAGCCCGTAGACCACGCCCGCGGGGGCGGCGATCACCACGTCGTGCTGCGCACAGCGCATCCGCTCGGCAGGCATCTGTCCGCCCTCCTCCAGGTCACAGCCCGGGGCCGGTGGCCCCATGGCGTCACGGCCCCGAGCACCGGCGGGCAGAGGCCGTTGTGCCGACTGTGTCCTGGATCACTTGAGGGCGGGACGAGGGTGCCTTGAGCGTCGCGTCCGACGGCGGGTCCCGAGGGGCGCGCGTGCGGTCAGGCGGCGAAGAGGTCGAACGTGGAGGCGCCCCGCGGGCCTGCCAGGACGTCGAGCCGGGGAGCCGTGGTGAGCATCGCCTGGTAGAGCCGCTGGAGCTGCGGTGCGGGCTCGACGCCGAGCTCCTCGCGCAGCCGAACGCACAGTCCGCGGTACGTTCCCAGAGCGTCGGCCTGCCGGCCGGAGCGGTACTGCGCCAGGATGAACTGCGCGTGCAGCCCCTCGTGCAGCGGGTGGTGCATCGTCAGCTGCCGCATCTCCCCGAGCAGTTCGGCGTGCCGGCCCAGACGCAGGTCAGCGTCGATGCGGCGCTCGGTGGTGACCAGGCGGCTCTCCTCGAGCCGTACGACCTCGATGTCGAGGACGGGGCCCAGGCGCACGTCCACCAGGGCGGACCCGTCCCACAGGTCGAGTGCCGCGCGGAACCGGTCGGAGGCGAGTGCGGCGTCACCGGCCTCGAAGGCGGTGCGTCCCTCCGCCACCCGCTGCTCGTACTGATGCACGTCGATGCAGTCCGCGGGGGTCTGCAGTACGTAGCCGCCGTGCCGGGTGGCCAGGATGTCCTTGGCGTTGCCGGGGACGTCCGGGCCCATGGCGGTGCCCAGGCGGCGGCGCAGCTGGAGGATGTAGGTCTGGAGTGTCGTGAGCGAGCTCAGTGGTGGGTCAACCGCCCATATCTCCTCCATGAGTGTCTGCACCGGCACGACACGTCCTCGATAGAGGGCCAGCAGAGAAAGGAGCTGACGTGGCTTTCCGGCCGTGGGAACGATCGATCCGCCGTTGACCTCTGCCCTCAGCGGACCCAGTACCTGAATCTTCATGTTCTCCCCCGCTCTCGGCGAGATGCGCTCAATGGGCACACACGCTTGGTTGTTTGCACGCTAGTGGGGCACAGAGCGTGCACGCTTGATTCTCCAGTTCTTCTCCAGCGGTTGTGGACGACGGAATTCGCTGAATTCCGAATGGTGTGCAATGGCTCGTCAATTGCTGGAGTGCCGCTCGGAATTCGCTCGAGATGGTGCGGGGCGCGGCGGGTCACCAGGAGGCCGCGGGCAGGGCGACGGCGGGCGGCGCGGGCAGGGGGATGCGGTGCGGTGCCGCCCGTGCCCACGGGAATCCGCGGTGCAGGTGCATCACGGGATCCGTGAAGGGGGCGGTCTGGATCACCACCGCGGCGAGGACGTCGGGGGCGGGCTCGAGTTCGATGAACGTCCATTGCCCATACCTGTCGTCGGCGGGCGGATCGAATCCGAGTACGCCGCGGTCGTCGGCCAGCGTGAACGAGAAAGTGTCGAACGGCAGCCCGAGGCCGAGGCCGCGCGCTTTGGCATAGGCCTCCTTCAGGGTCCACAGCCGCATCGTCCTGCGGTCGCGCGCCGCTCCGGTGGCCGCTTCGGCCACCCAGTGCCGCTCTCTCGTCGCGAAGGTCTGCAAAATGGTGTGGAAGGAACGCGGGTCCCGGTCGAGCCGTTCGACGTCGACGCCGATGGTGTTCGCGCGTGTCACGCCGATCAGGTTGCAGCCACTGGCGTGCGACAGGTTGAAGTCCAGCTGCCGTCCCCCGCGCAGGAGTCCGCCCGGCGGCACGCGCAGGAAGGGCCGGCCGCGCGAGGAACGCCAGAAGTGCAGTTCGTCCTCGGCGAGGCCGGTTTCCAGCGCCAGTACGCGTCGCACAAGAGTGTGGGCGACCAGGTACTGGCGCCGGTCGCGCTCGAAGAGGAAGGCCTGCGCGGTCTGCTTCTCCTCCTCGTCGAACCAGTGCCCGGCGAGCAGGGCCGCCTGGTCCGCCGGCAGGTCGTCGTTGGTGCAGAACCACAGCTGGACGGGGCGGGCCGGGTCCTCGCTCCTGCCGTTGTCCGTGATCACGTCGGCGGCTCCGCGTCCGCCTCCGTGTCGCTGCCCAGCCACAGCGGCCTGGGCAGCAGGGCGGAGCCGGGCGCCGTCGTGCGCGGCCCGGGTTCACGGCCGTCGGCGGCTTGGTCCGTCCGCGTCACGTCGACGCCGCCGAGCCACAGCCCGGTGAGCTGTTCCTGGCGTCCGGCTCGCCACAGCGCGGACAGGTAGCCGCGTGTCTCGGGCGCTTCGTCGAGGAGCAGCGGATCGTCCTGCGCGGTCCGCAGGTCCGCCATCCGCAGACGCCGCCCCGCGCGGGCACCGGGTGCGGCGGCGAAGTCCCTGAGCAGTTCGGCCAGTTCGGCGTGGCTGCGGGCGGTGACGGCGAGGCGGCACGGCAGCGCGGCCCGGCCGGTGCGCAGGGCATGGGCGAGCGCGGGCAGCTGTGGTGCGCGACCTGCGGTGAGCCAGTCGGCCAGGCGGCGGGCCGTGGCGGCGAGGTGGCCGGTGGTCGGTGCCGACAGCAGGATCAGCTCGGGGCTACCTGCCGGGTCACCGGGTTCCGAGGGCGGCCGACCGGTGGAGGTCTCCGCCCTGGGGCGCGGGGCCGGCTGCCCCGGGCACGCCTCGACGACGACGCAGGCCCGGGTGCCGCACTCGTCTCCGGCGATCACCACGGCGCGGTGCGGTGAGGAGCCGTCCCGGTCGGCCTTCTCGCTGAGCCGCAGCACCGCCCGGGTGAGGGCGGCGACCCCTGTGGCCGCGCCGGCCCGGCCGACGGTGCGGGCCGCGCTGTCGGGTGTTTCGAGCACGGTGACCGTCTGGGCGTCGATCGCCGCCGCGCTCAGGGCACGGCGCACCAGGCGGTCCTCGACGGGGCTGCGGGTGTGCCCGCCGCCGGGGCCTGCGTGGTCGGCCCGTTCTGTGCGATGGGGGGTACGGGTGCTGCCGGTGATCCCGGTACGGCCGGTGCGGCCCACCGCGCTGGAGCGGATGACGGCGTGCAGGGTGTCGCCGTCCGCCCGTGCCCGGTCCAGGGGCTTGAGGAGCAGGGCGCCCACTCCTTCCCCGGCTCCGGGGAACTGCCGGGAGGGGTGCAGCCGCAGTTCCACCGCGCCGACGAGGGCGGCGGCGCATTCGCCGGACTCCAGCGCGCCGATCGCCTGGTGCAGGGCGACGAGGAAGGACGAGTCGGCGGTGTCCACCGACCAGTGGGGCCCTCGCAGGTCGAGCAGGGCGGAGAGCGGGTGCGACACGTTCCCGTGCCCGCTGCGGGGCATGGCCCGGTGGCCGTCGGCCCACAGCTCCGCGGCCAGCAGGGCGTAGTCGCAGGAGCTCACCGCCGTGTACACGCCGACACTGCGCGGTTCACCGTCGGCGCCGACCAGGGAGTCGAGGCGGGCTCCGGTGTAACCGGCGTCCTCCATCACCTGCCAGGCGACGTCGAGGAAGAGGCGCTCCTGGGGATCGGTGAGGGCGGCTTCCCTGGCCGTCAGCCGGAAGAAGTCGGGGTCGAAGTCGGCGACCCGGTCGAGGTAGTGGCCGCCGATGCCCCGCTCGTCGACCAGGCGGCCGGCCGGCGGATCGGCGGGCGCGTCCTGCCGGGTACGCAGAAGGCGCCGCAGGGCGTCGAGGTCACCGGCCCGCGGATAGCGCCCGGCGATGCCGATGACGGCGTAACCCGCGGGCGTGGTGCGGGGGTTGGCCAGTTCGGGTCCGGCGATGTGAGGGGCAGAGGGCTGGATGTGAGGGGCAGAGGGCTGCGGGGGCGGGCCGCTTCCTTCGGTGAGGAGCTGCATGGCCTGCTGACGGCCGAGTGTGCCGTCCTTGAACCGAGTCAGGATGTCCCTGTTGTCCATACGCATGTGCGGCGGGCGGGCCGGGTCAGGCCCTGTCCGCGGCGAGCAGAGCGACGGCCTCGTCGACGCTCAGCCGGTCGTCGCGGACGGCGTCGAGCAGGGTGTCGATCCCGGCACGGGGGCCGGTCGCGCGGGCGGCCCGGGGCGCGCTCGGCGTCCTTGCTGCCGTGCGGGCGACGACATGGGTGGCCATGGCGGCGGGGGTGGGGTGGTCGTAGAGGGTGAAGGCTTCCTCTTTCAGGCCGTACTGGGTGTTGATGGCGTCCACGAACTCGGCGCCGAGGATGGAGTCGAGGCCCAGTACGTGGAAGGTCGCCTTCTCTTCGATCTCCCACGGGTCGCAGCGCAGGATCGTGCCGAGCATCTCGCGCAGTGCGTCGAGGACCCGCGGCACGTCACCGCCGGGTGCCGACTGGGCCGGGTTCGGGTTGTTGAACACGATGGCTTCTCTCCAAGTCACGTCCTGGCCGCGGCGGAAGCAGGGGCGAGGCCGTCTCGAATCCGCACGGGGATGGGCTGAGGGGTCCGGCTCACTCACCCGGTCAGGGAGGGCACGGAAGCGGCGGGAGAGTCCGGCGCCGCCATGAGGATCGAGCGCTGCAACCGCCGCACGTGCGCGGAGGGTTCGAGTCCCAGATCGCGTACGAGGGTGGCGCGCAGGCGCTGGTAGGCGTGGAGCGCCTCGCCACGCCGTCCGGAGCGGTACAGCGCGAGCATGAACTGGGCGTGCAGGTTCTCGTGCGTGCTGTACCGGTTGACCAGCACCGTCAGTTCCGACAGCAGTTCACGGTGCCGGCCGAGCCGCAGTTCCGCTTCGAAGCACTGCTCGAGCGCGCACAGCCGTGACTCCTCAAGACGCCATGCCTCCGACTGCAGTTGTGCTCCCATGCGGACGTCGGCGAAGGCCTCGCCCGACCACAGTCCGAGGGCCTGGCGCAGCAGCGCGGACGCCTGGGTGAACTCACCCGCGTCCATGGCGCGGTAGCCGCGCCCGGCCAGCAGCTCGAACTCCCTGACGTCGCAGCCGCCTTCGCTGCCTGCCAGGCGATAGCCGCCGGGCAGCGTCATCAGGACGTCCTTCGCCCCGGTGTCCTGCGGCTCCCGGTCGCCCGCCCCCTGCTGCGAGGCGAGGGCGGCGGCGATCAGCTCCCGCAGCTGCAGCACGTAGGTCTGCAGCGTCGTGCGGGCGCTGCGGGGCGGACAGCTGCCCCACAGTTCCTCGGTCAGTACCTCCACCGGGACCAGCCGGTCCACGCGTGAGGCGAGCATCGCCAGTACCTGCCGCGGTTTGGGTGCCGTGGGTGTGATCGACACACCCCGCACCTTCACCTCCAGAGCCCCCAGAACCCCGATGTCCACAACTGTCTCCCCTGTTTGTTGTGCAACCTCTCACCGAAGTAAAAAACAGCACGATCGGTTTGTCAATGCAAGAAGTGCACTTCAGAATCGGACTTAAGCTCACATATTGACTACAGACCAGGTCCGATCAGGTAACATCTTCACCGAGTGAGGGTCAAAAAGAGGACGCAGTGACTCTTTTTTGATCACGGGGTCGCCTCGTGTCCGACGGGCGGGCAGTCGTCGGCCCGCAGGGCGGCGGCCGTCGCCGGTGAGGCGACGCGCGGCAGGAGCAGCCGCCAGAAGCGGGAGACGACATCCGGCTCGAGCCAGGCCCGGTCCCGCACGCTCAGCGCCTCGAATCCCACGGTCGCCGCCACCACGGCCGTCGCGACGTCGCTGCCGCGGATCCCCGCACCGAGCTCCTGCGCCCGCTCGGCCTGCGCCAGGGTCTCCTCGACCCAGCACCGCCACTGCTCGCGCAGATCCTCTCCGAGGTCGGGGCTTGAGATGTCCAGGGTGAGGACGAACCCCGCCTGGACCACCGCGTCCCGGTCGAGCCGGCCCACGAGGCGGTAGGTGGACTCCACGAGCCGCGCCAGCGCGGCACGCCCGCCGTCGCCGGGCTCGGGGCCGGCGCCTCCGCACACCTCGTCACGCAGGATGGCGGCGGCCTCCGCCACGACGGCCCCGGCCAGGTCCTGCTTGCCGGAGAAGTGGTGGTGCAGCCCTCCGTAGCTGACCCCGGCCCGTTTGCTGATCCGGCTGAGCGACACCGGTTCGAAGCCCCCGCGGGCGAACTCCTCGCCGGCGGCCCGGATCAACGTCTGCCGAGTGTGCGCCGATCGTCCCTGCTTCACCATCGAGAAGTCTCCTGATCACGGGACAGCCGCCCGCCATGGGAGTCCGCGCACGGGGGACCGCGAGCGGACGAATCATGGGACCAGTAAACCATCATGACGGTTTATTACGAGAGTCTTACGTGCCCAAACTGTCGAGGTGGGTGCAGGTGGGCACAGGTGGCGGGAGGGAAATGCCGCTTCCCGCCGGGCTCTTCGCGTCTCCTCGACCCCAACAGAAACAGTCATTGTTGTCTGTTTTGCCTGTGAGGTGAGGGCGCCTCGCCGTGCTGGATGTGCCCAGGACGCGCGGACGCCCCGGCGGTTCGCCACTGAGGACGAGACCGCCGGGGCGCTCAATCCGTCGCCCGGCTAGCAACGGGGGATGGTCAGCCGGTCTTGCGACGGAAGATCTTCTTCTGGGGTACCGGGCCGCTCACGCCCTTGGACCTCAGGCCCCTGTCGCCGTGCGCCTCTCCGGTCCGCTGCTGGCGCTGCTTGCGCGCGAGCACTTCCTTGAACTGGAGCTGCACATCGGAGTCTGCTGCATTCCGCTTGGTCACGTCAGCCATACGTTGCTCCTGGGTCGAGAGGATTCGAGTCGAGCGGAGCGCCGCTCGAAAAGCGCTTGAGTCTCACTTGAGAATCACCGGAAACCCCCTCGAATAAGTCAGTGTCAAAACCCGCGAAATGCGCGTTCTGGCCACCGCACCCGGTACCTGTCGGCCATCGGGTCCCGTTTCACCGCATCGCCCTTGAGGGCGAGTCGAGTGATACCGGAACCACCTCTTCATAACCTGTTCGTCCGCCCCATACTCATGGGGCGTCATTGCGGTGCAACCTCCTCCGCTTACACTGTACCGTACTCCCCTTACGTAGTAAGTCAAAGTTTTTGGAAGGGAGCCTTCATGACTGAGGCCTCTGAGCCGCGAACGACTGCGGACAAGCAGGATCCGACCACGGGGCCCGCCCCCCACCCCCAGCGCTGGCTGATCCTGAGCACGCTCTGCCTCGCCGTGCTGCTGGTGCTGCTGGACAACACGGTGCTGACCGTGGCGATCCCGTCGATGACGGAGTCACTCGGCGCCTCGACCTCGTCGATCCAGTGGGTGATGAACGGCTACACGCTTGCCGTGGGCGGTCTGCTCATGACGACGGGCTCCCTGGCCGACCGGATCGGGCGCCGCAAGGCGCTCCTGATCGGTGTGGCGCTGTTCACCCTCTGTTCCGGTGTGGCCTCGATGGCCGACAGCCCGGCCCAGCTGATCGCCGGGCGGATCGGCATGGGTGTGGGCGCCGCGCTGCTGATGCCCAGCACCCTGGCTGTCCTCATGCAGGTGTTCGACGAGAAGGAGCGGCCGAAGGCCATCGGCGTGTGGACCGGTGTGGCCGCGGCCGCCGTGGCCCTCGGGCCGGTGCTCGGCGGGTTCATGCTCGACCACTTCTGGTGGGGTTCCGTCCTGCTCATCAACGTGCCGCTCGGAGTGGCCGCGCTGATCGCGATGGTCATCCTGATCCCCGAATCGCGCGATCCGCAGGACCGCAGGACCGACGTCCCCGGTGTGGTGCTGTCCATCCTGATGAGCGTCGGGCTGGTGTACGCGATCATCTCGGTGCCGGAGCACGGCTGGGGCTCCGCCCAGGTGCTGGTCCCCTTCGCGGTCGGCGTGGCGGCGCTGATCTCCTTCACGTACTGGGAGCGCCGTTGCGAGGAGCCGATGCTGGACGTCGCGCTCTTCAGGAACCCCGCCTTCGGCGGAGCCGTCGGCAGCACGGCGCTGACCTATCTCGCGCTCGCCGGCTCGCTGTTCCTGTTCACCCAGTACCTGCAGTTCGTCATGGAGTACAGCCCGCTGGAGGCGGGGCTCGGTGTCGTGCCCATGGCGCTCGCGCTCATGCTGATGACGCCGTTCGGCCCGAAGATCGCGGAGAAGATCGGGACGCCCGGCACGATGGCCACCGGTCTGACGGTGATGGGCATCGGCCTCGTCGTCCTGAGCTTCCTGGGCCGGGACTCCGGCTATCTCCTGGCCCTGGTCGGCCTGGCCGTGATGGGCGCCGGCGCCGGCATCGCCATGCCGACCGCGTCGACCGCCATGGTGAGCGCGATTCCGGTGGAGCGCGCCGGAATGGCGGGTGGGATCAACTCCACCATGCAGGAGTTCGGCAGCGCCTGTGGTGTGGCCGTCATGGGCAGCTTGGCCGCCGGGCTGTTCGCCTCGCACCTTCCGGACACCATTCCTGACGAGGCGACGAACTCCATCGGGCAGGCCCTGGGTGCGGCTGCCGACGGCGACTCCCCGGCGCAGCTCGTCGAAGAGGTGAGGGACGCGTTCGTCTCCGGCTTCTCGGCGAGCATGCGCATCGGTGCCGCAGCCGCCGTCGCCGCAGGCGTGGTGGCCTGGGCGCTGCTGCGCAGGAATTCGGTCCCGCCCGAGGCGGCCGCGTCGCAGTCCGGCGAGGCCACGGAGCATGCGGCTGCTTCAGGGGCCGAGAAGACGGCGGACGCCACGGGCGTATCTTGATCCCATGTCGCGCAACCTTCCCGAACCGAGCCTGGGCAGCATCTGGCTGTCCAGGCCGGCCCGGCAGCCGCCCAGCGGTCAGACCGCACTGAGCCGTGATCAGATCGTCGCGGCGGCTGTCCGCCTGCTCGACCGGGAAGGTCTCGCCGCCCTCTCCATGCGACGCCTCGCCGCAGAGCTCGGTGTCGCGGCGATGTCCTTGTACTGGCACGTCCCCACCAAGGACGCGGTTCTCGAATTCGCCCTCGACGAGGCGTTCGGCGAGCTGGACCTGACGCCCAGGCCCGATGCCGACTGGGGCGAGCAGATGGAGCACATCTCCCAGGACCTGCGCCGCATCATCCGTGAACACCCCTGGACCAGCCCGCTGGCCGGCAGCTTCGCACTCGTCGGCCCGAATTCGCTGGCGATGCACGAGCAGCTCATCGTGCTCGTCGAGGCGGGCGGGTTCGCCCCGCCCGACGCCTATCGTGCGGTGGGCACGCTGGTGAACTTCGTCCTCGGGTTCGCGGCGGACGAGGTGAAATGGATCCTGAAGATGCGTGAGGCGGACATCGGGCCCGCCGACATCAAGGAGATCTGGCTGTCTCCGGTCCTCGAACTCGTCAGCGATGCCTATCCCCGCATGCGGGCCAACCTGGAGGCCGGGGAGTCCCGGGCCTGGGACGACCATTTCGAGTTCGGTCTGAGTTGCATGATCGCAGGCATGCGCGCCAAGGGGACCAAGCAAAGCTGAGAACCACTTGAAAAGCGATTGATTTCTTTTCGAGGTTTCCTTGAGCCGGGCCTCTGGGCAGAACAACATTGACGGCGGAGCGGGTCTGCTGTCACACTGTTCGAACAGGCGTGGTGTGCCGTAATTCGGATGCACCCCCGAAATATCCATAGAAATTCTTCACGAGCCGTATTGCCTCTGGGCGATACGGCTCTCTTGCGTTTTGTGGGTGCTCCGATACCTGCCCAGGAATCGACATTCCACCTTCCAGTGCCCGCCGTAGGGAAAAGTGACGGAGTCGAGTCGAATGACGGATGTGAACAGGCCCGGGAACGATGACCGCCTGCGTCGCGCGATGGCCGCGGTGCTGCAGCTTCAGCAGCGCAACGCCGAGCTGGAGGACCAGCGCGTCGAACCGATCGCGATCGTGTCGATGGCCTGTCGATTCCCCGGCGGGATCGCCGACCCGGAGGAGTACTGGGACCTGCTGAACGAAGGGCGGGACGCCATCGGCGGTTTCCCCGCCCGCTGGGACGCCTTGGACCTGTACGACCCGACGCCGCAGTCCCCCGGCAAGTCCTACGCCCGTGAGGGCGGTTTCATCGAGGACATCGAGGGCTTCGACGCGGAGTTCTTCGGTGTCCCGCCGCGTGAGGCGCAGTCGATGGATCCGCAGCAGCGGATCGTCCTGGAGACCGTGTGGGAGGCACTGGAGCGCGCCGGCGTACGTCCGGAGGCCCTGAGCGGCAGCCGGACGGGCGTCTACCTCGGCGCCATGCGCTCGGACTACGCGGACGACCAGACCGGCTACGAGTACCTGGACGGCTATCAGGGCACCGGCGTTTCCAGCAGCGTCATCTCCGGCCGTGTCTCCTACGTGCTGGGGCTCCAGGGCCCCGCCGTGACCATCGACACGGCGTGCTCGTCGTCTCTCGTCGCCCTGCACTCCGCGGCGGGCGCGCTGCGCAACGGTGAGTGCGACACCGCCCTCGCCGGTGGCGTCACCGTCATGAGCAACCCTGCGCTGTTCGTGGAATCCAGCCAGTTCAAGGGCATGGCCGCGGACGGCCGTTGCAAGAGCTTCTCCGCCGACGCCGACGGCGCAGGCTGGTCGGAGGGCGCGGGTGTGCTGCTTCTGAAGCGGCTCTCGGACGCCGAGCGTGATGGTGACCGTGTGCTGGCCGTGATCCGTGGCAGCGCGGTCAACCAGGACGGCCGCAGCCAGGGCCTGACCGTTCCCAACGGTCCTTCGCAGCAGCGGGTGGTGCAGGACGCGCTGGCAGCCGCGCGTCTGTCGCCGGACGACATCGACGTGATCGAGGCGCATGGCACCGGCACCACTCTGGGTGACCCGATCGAGGCCGGAGCACTCGCCGAGGTCTTCGGCCCCACGCGTACGGCCGAACGGCCCCTGTTCCTGGGTTCGTCGAAGTCGAACATCGGTCACGCCCAGGCGGCGGCCGGAGTCGCGGGCGTCATGAAGATGGTGCTCGCCCTCCAGCACGACACCCTGCCCAAGACCCTGCACGCGGACGAGCCCAGCCCCCACATCCAGTGGGACAACTCCGGTCTGGAGCTGCTGCGGGACGCCCTGCCGTGGGAGCGCGGCGAGCGAACCCGCCGGGCGGGCATCTCCTCCTTCGGCATCAGCGGCACCAACGCGCATGTGGTGATCGAGGAGGCGCCTGCTGTCGAGGTGGCTGAGGCGGTCGAGGTGCCTGAGGTTGTTGAGGGTCCTGGGCTTGCGTTGCCGGTTGTGGTGTCGGGGCGGAGTGAGGCCGCGCTGCGGGAGCAGGCGGGGCGGTGGGCGGATTGGCTGGAGAGCCACGGCGAGGTCCCGCTTGCCGATGTGGCCGCGACGGCTGCTCTGCACCGCACCCACTTCGACACCCGCGCCGCCGTCCTTGCCTCGTCAGCCGATGAGGCGGTGGCCGGACTTCGGGCGGTTGCTGCGGGTCAGGCGGATGAGCGGGCCGTTACGGGGACGGCTGGGCTGGGCGGTAAGACGGTGTTCGTCTATCCCGGTCAGGGCAGTCAGTGGACGGGTATGGGCCGTGACCTGCTGGCCCAGTCGCAGGTCTTTGCCGACACCGTTGACGCCTGCGACGCAGCGTTGAGGCCGTTCACCGGCTGGTCGGTACGGGAAGTCCTCACCGGCGAGGGAGGCGACCACCCGCCGCTGGACCGCGTCGATGTCATCCAGCCCGCCCTGTTCGCCATGGGGATCGCCCTGTCCGCGCTGTGGCGCTCACGCGGCATCGAGCCCGATGCCGTCATCGGCCATTCCCAGGGCGAAGTCGTCGCCGCCGTCGTCGCCGGTGCGCTCACCCTGGAGCAGGGTGCGCAGATCGTTGCCCAGCGTTCCCAGGCGGTGCGTACCTGCTCCGGCCAGGGCGGCATGGCTCTGATCGAGCGTCCGCAGGCCGAAGTTGAGGAGTTCATCGCCCCTTACGGCGAAGCCCTCTCCATCGCCGCGGTCAACACCGCGACCTCGACGGTGATCTCCGGCGAAGCCGAAGCGCTGGATGCGATCGTGGCCCGCCTGACCGAGGACGGCGTCTACGCCCGCAAGGTCAATGTCGACTACGCCTCCCACCACGCCCACATGGACCCCCTGCTTCCCGGCCTTGAGGCGGGCTTCACCAACATCACCCCCACCCGCACGGAGACGGCGTTCTACTCCACGGTCACCGGGGAGCTCACCGAGGGCACGGATCTCGATGGCGGCTACTGGTGCCGCAACCTGCGCAAGACCGTCCGCTTCGACCAGGCCCTGACCCGTCTCCTGGACGACCACCACACCACGTACATCGAGATCAGCGCCCACCCCGTGCTGTCGATGCCGCTGACCAATGCCGCGGCCGAGCATGACGGCATCGTCATCGGCACCCTGACCCGCAACCACGGCTCCCTGGCCCAGCTCCTGCGCAACCTCAGCCTCCTGCACGTCCAGGGCCACCCCACCCCCTGGGACCAGATCCTCCCCACCACCACCGGGCACGTTCTCCTGCCCACCTACCCCTTCCAGCACGAACACTTCTGGCCGGACGACCTCGACGGCGGTGCCGACGTGACGGCCGCGGGGCTCGGGGCAGCGGGGCATCCGCTGCTCAAGGCCGGAGTGGATCTGCCTGACTCCGGTGGGGTGCTGCTGACCGGGCGGCTCGCACGCGGCAGTCAGCGCTGGCTCGGTGACCACCAGGTGATGGGGGCCGTGCTGCTGCCCGGCACCGCGTTCGTGGAGCTGGCCCTGCGGGCCGGTGACCATGTCGGGTGCGGGTATCTCGAAGAGCTCACGCTGCAGGCTCCGTTGCCACTGCCCGAGCGCGGCGGCGTGCAGCTCCAGGTCGTCGTGGGTGAGGTCGACGAGAGCGGCCGCCGGGCGGTGAAGGTCTTCTCCCGGCCCGAGGACGCCGACCCGTCGGAGCAGTGGGCGCACAACGCCAACGGCACCCTGGCCCGTGAGCTGCCGGAGCCCGCGTTCGAGGCGGCCCAGTGGCCTCCGGCCGGGGCCGAGCCGGCCACGGTGGAGGGCTTCTACGACGCGGCGGAGCGGGGCGGGCTTGAGTACGGGCCCGCGTTCCGGGGCCTGTCGGCGGTGTGGCGCAAGGACGACGACGTATACGCCGAGGTCGAGTTGCCGGCCGAGCAGCACGCCGAGGCGGCTCGCTTCGGCGTGCATCCGGCACTGCTCGACGCCGTTCTGCACGCAGCCGGGTTCGGGCCGCTGACGGCCGAGCCGGGTCGGCCGTGGCTGCCGTTCGCCTGGTCGGGTGTGGCGCTGCACGCGGTCGGTGCCACCGCGGTGCGGGCTCGCATCTCGCCGGTGGGCGACGGGGTGGTGCGGGTGGAGCTGGCCGACCGGTCGGGCGCGCCTGTCGCCTCGGTCGATTCGCTGGTGGCCCGTCAGATGACGGCGGGACAGCTCGCCGACGTCGCCCAGCGCACCTCGGGGTCCCTGTACCGCCTCGACTGGTCGCCCGTGCCTGCCGCCGACGTCCCTGGCGTTGCGCGGTGCGCGGTGGTGGGCCCTGATGCCGAGAGTGCCGCCGTGTCGCTGCGGGCCGCGGGGTGGGAGTGCGCGGTCCACCAGGACGTGGCCGCCCTCGCCGAGCGGGCCGAGGAGGCCGGTGGACTGCCCGAGGCCGTCTTCGCGCCCTTCCTGCCCGGCGCGGAGGCCGGGTTCGGGCCCGGCGTCGTGCACGCGAAGGTCGTCGAGGCGCTGGAACTGGTGCGCGCCTGGGCGGCGGACGGGCGATTCGCCTCGACCCGCCTCGTGCTCCTGACCCGAGGTGCGGTGGCCGCCGACTCCGGGCCGCGTGATCTGGCCGGTGCCGCGGTGTGGGGCCTGGTGCGCTCCGCACAGTCCGAGCACCCCGGCCGGTTCGCTCTGGTCGACCTGGACCCGGCCGTCGGCGCCGGGAGTGCCGAGGAGTCCTGGCGGGCCTTGGAGCGGGCACCGCTCGGTACGCAGGAGCAGTTGGCGCTGCGCGACGGCGGCTGGCTCACGCCACTGCTGGCCGCGGTGCCCCGTGAGCCGCTGACGGTGCCCGCCGGTGAGGCCGTGTGGCAGCTCGCCCCGGGCAAGGGCGGTCTGGCCGACCTGTCGCTGGTGCCGTTCCCGCAGGCCGCCGAGCCGCTGGCGGCCGGGCAGGTGCGGATCTCGGTACGGGCCGCGGGCCTGAACTTCCGGGACGTGCTGATCGCGCTCGGTACGTACCCCGACGAGGGGCACATCGGCAGCGAGGCGGCCGGTGTGATCCTGGAGGTCGCCCCCGACGTGACCGGTCTTGCGCCCGGCGACCGTGTACTCGGCATGGTCGACCGGTCGTTCGGGCCGGTGGCCGTGGCCGACGCGCGGATGGTCGTGCCGATGCCGCGGGAATGGTCGTTCGAGCAGGCTGCCGCCGTGCCGATCGCCTACCTCACGGCGTACTACGGTCTGGTCGACCTCGCCGGGCTGCGGGCCGGGGAGAAGGTCCTCGTTCACGCCGCCGCGGGCGGTGTGGGCACCGCCGCCGTGCGGATCGCCCGGCACCTGGGCGCCGAGGTCTACGGCACCGCGTCGTCCGGCAAGCACGCAGCGCTGCGCGCCGCCGGCTTCGACGAGGCGCACCTGGCGTCCTCGCGGGACCTCGACTTCGAAGAGGCGTTCCTGCGGGCCACCGACGGCGAGGGCATGGACGTCGTCCTGGACTCGCTGGCCGGTGACTTCGTGGACGCGTCGCTGCGGCTGCTGCCGCGCGGCGGCCGGTTCATCGAGATGGGCAAGAGCGACATCCGTGCCGCCGACGAGGTGGCGCGGGACCGTCCCGGTGTCTCCTACCGGGCGTTCGACCTGATCGAGGCGGGCCCGCAGCGGCTCGGCGAGATGCTCTCCGAGGTGGTGAAGCTCCTTGCGGACGGCGGCCTTGAGCAGCTGCCGGTGCGCACGCTGAGCCTGCTGCAGGCGCCCGAGGCGTTCCGGCTGTTGGCGCAGGCACAGCAGATCGGCAAGATCGTGCTGTCCGTGCCCCGCGCGCTCGACCCCGACGGCACGGTGCT
Source organism: Streptomyces durmitorensis (assembly GCF_023498005.1). NCBI lineage: Bacteria > Bacillati > Actinomycetota > Actinomycetes > Kitasatosporales > Streptomycetaceae > Streptomyces > Streptomyces durmitorensis. The sequence continues at coordinate 35,265 of NZ_CP097290.1, forward strand.
GCTCACCGGCGCCACCGGCGCGATCGGCGGCCTGGTGGCCCGTCACCTGGTGATCCGGCACGGTGTCAGGCACCTTCTCCTGGCCAGCCGCAGCGGCATGGACGCTGCGGGTGCGCCGGAACTGCTCGCCGAACTGAACGCGCTCGGCGCCGAGGTGGACCTGGTGGCCTGCGACGCCGCCGACCGGGACAGCCTGGCGGCGCTGCTCGCCGGGGTCGACCCGGCGCACCCGCTGACCGGTGTGGTGCACTCGGCCGGTGTGCTCGACGACTGCGTCCTGGACGCCCTCACTCCTGAGCGGGTCGCCCGGGTACTGCGGCCGAAGGTCGACGCGGCGTGGAACCTGCACGAGCTGACCCGGGACGCGGACCTGGCGGCCTTCGTGCTGTTCTCGTCGATGGCAGGCACCGTGGGCTCCGCGGGCCAGGCCAACTACGCGGCGGCCAACGTCTTCCTGGACGCCCTCGCCCAGCACCGCGCGGCTTCGGGCCTGCCCGGCCACTCGCTGGCCTGGGGCCCGTGGGACCTCCGGGACAGCAGCACGATGATGCGGGACGTCGGCGACAGCGATCTCGCCCGGATCGCCCGGACGGGCCTGGTGCTGCTGCCCGCACAGGACGGCATGGCGCTGTTCGACGCGGCCCTCGCGTCGACCGAGGCCGCGACCGTGCCCGTGCAGTGGGACTTCCGGCAGTTGAAGGCCCGTGCCGCCGCCGGTGATCTGCCGCCGGTGCTGCGTCGCCTGGGCGGCACCGTGCGCCGTACCGCCTCGGGCGGTGCCGTGGCGGCCGGTGACTCGGCGCTGCGCGGCCGGCTCGCCGCGCTCTCCGCCGCCGAGGCGGAGAGGCTGCTCGTCGCCCTGGTGTGCGAGCACGCCGCGGCGGTGCTCGGGCACACGGGTGCGCAGGCGGTCCGGGACGACTCGGTGTTCAAGGTGCTCGGCTTCGACTCGCTGACGGCGGTCGACCTGCGCAACCGGCTGAGCGTGGTCACGGGCCTGAAGCTGTCCGCCACCCTGGTCTTCGACTATCCGACGCCGCAGGCCCTCGCCCGGCACCTGGCCGATGAGCTCATCGGCGGCGCCGGCGAGGCTTTGGCCGCGGTCCCGGCGGCCGTCGCCGCCGACGACGACCCGGTCGTGATCGTCGGCATGGCCTGCCGCTACCCGGGAGGCATCACCGACCCGGACGGCCTGTGGGACCTGGTCGCCGAGGGCCGCGACGCCATCGCCGCGTTCCCCGCGGACCGGGGATGGGCGTCCGGCGCCGACGCCGACTACACCCGCGAGGGCGGGTTCGTGTACGGCGCCGCGGAGTTCGACCCGGCGTTCTTCGGGATCAGCGCGCGCGAGGCGCTGGCGATGGACCCGCAGCAGCGGCTGCTCCTGGAGACGACCTGGGAGACCCTGGAGCGGGCCGGGATCGAGCCGGGCGCACTGCGCGGCACGTCCGTCGGCGTGTTCGTCGGCGGTGCGTCGACGGGCTACGGCACGGAGGCGGACCTGGCGCGCGCCGGCGTCGAGGGACACATGATGACCGGTGTCTCCAGCAGTGTGATGTCCGGTCGCCTCGCCTACGTCTTCGGGCTCGAGGGCCCGGCGGTGACGGTGGACACGGCGTGCTCGTCGTCGCTGGTCGCGCTGCATCTGGCGGCGCAGGCGGTGCGCTCCGGCGAGTGCTCGCTGGCCCTGGTGGGCGGCGTGCAGGTGATGGTGACGCCGTCGGTGTTCGACGAGTTCGACAAGCAGAAGGGGCTGGCGCCGAACGCCCGTTGCAAGCCGTACGCGGACGCGGCCGACGGCACCGGGTTCTCCGAGGGTGTCGGCATGCTGCTCGTGGAACGCCTGTCCCAGGCGCGGCGCGAGGGTCACCCCGTGCTCGCCGTGGTGCGCGGCACGGCCGTCAACTCCGACGGTGCGTCCAACGGCCTGACCGCCCCCAACGGGCCCTCGCAGCAGCGGGTGATCCGGCAGGCCCTCGCGGGTGCCGGGCTCACGCCCGGCGATGTGGACGTCGTCGAGGGCCATGGGACGGGCACCACGCTGGGCGACCCGATCGAGGCGCAGGCGCTGCTGGCCACCTACGGCCGGGACCGGTCGCAGGAGCGGCCGCTGTACCTGGGGTCCATCAAGTCCAACATCGGTCACACGCAGTCGGCCGCCGGTGTCGCGGGCATCATCAAGATGGTGCAGGCCATACGGCACGAGGTGCTGCCGAAGACCCTGCACGTCGACCGTCCTGCCTCACACGTCGACTGGTCGTCGGGTGCGATCCGGCTGCTCACCGAGGCGCAGCCGTGGGAGAGCGAGGACCGTCCGCGGCGGGCCGCTGTGTCCTCGTTCGGGGTGAGCGGCACCAACGCGCACATCCTGCTCGAGGAGGCGCCGCCCGCGCCGGAGCCCGCCCCCGAGACGGCGGCCCCGTGCGGCGTCCTGCCGTGGGTCCTTTCGGCCCGGTCGGCCGACGCGCTGCGGGCGCAGGCCGAGCAGCTCCTCGCGCACGTGGACGCGTACGACGAGGTGTCGGCGGCCCGTGTCGCGGGAGGCCTGGCCCGGGGCCGCGCCACCTTCGAACACCGGGCGGTCGTGGTCGGCGCGGACCGTCGCGAGCTGCGTGAGCGGCTTGCGGCACTGGCGGCGGGCGAGGCCGCGCCGGGGGTCGTGCAGGGCACCACGAGGGTGCCGGACCGGACCGTGTTCGTCTTCTCCGGACAGGGCAGCCAATGGCACGCCATGGGCCGGGAGATGCTGGAGCGCAGCCCGGCGTTCGCCGAGACCGCCGCCGCCTGCGACGCGGCGTTCGCGCCGGTGATCGGCTGGTCCGTACGGGAGCTGCTGCGCGGTGAACTGCCCGCGGGCGACTACCCGCTGGAACGTATCGACATCGCGCAGCCCGCGCTGTTCACCATGTTCGTGGCGCTGGCGGCGGCCTGGCGGGAGCTGGGCGTGGAGCCGGACGCGGTGGTCGGGCACAGCCAGGGCGAGGTGGCCGCGGCCGTGGTCGCGGGGGCTCTCACCCTCCAGGAGGGTGCCCGCATCATCGCGCTGCGCAGCCGCGCGCTGCACCGCGACGGGGGCGGCGGCGAGATGGCGTTCGTCGAGCTGCCGCTCGAGGAGCTCCGTGAGCGCATCGCGGGCTACGGCGAGCGCATCGCCGTGGCCGCCGTGAACACCCCGCGCTCGGTGACGGTCTCCGGTGACACCGACGCGATCGTCGACCTGTTGAACGAGCTCGACGACGACGACATCGTCTGCGGCAGGCTGAACGCCTCGTGCGCCTCGCACAGCCGCCACATGGACCCGCTGCTGCCCGAACTCCAGGCGCAGCTGTCCGAGCTGGCACCGCGCGACACCCCGGTCGCGTTCTACTCGGCGGTGACCGGCGCGCCGATCGCCACCGGTGGCCTCGACGCGGCCTACTGGAGCCGCAACCTGCGCGAGACCGTGCGGTTCGAGGAGGCCACGCGGGCGCTGCTCGCCGACGGGTACGGCCTGTTCCTCGAGGTGTCCCCGCACCCGGCCCTGATCATGGGGGTGCAGGACACGGTGCAGGACGCCGGGGCGGACGCCGTCGCGGTGGGGACGCTGCGGCGCGGCGAAGGCGGACCGGAGCGGTTCGTGCTGTCGCTCGCGGAGGCGTACGCCGAGGGCGTACGCGTCGACTGGACCGCGCTGCTGCCGGCTGCCGCACACGTGGAGCTGCCCACCTACCCCTTCCAGCGGCAGCGGTACTGGCTGTCGCCGAAGCCCGCGGTGCGGGACGCGGGCGCCGTCGGCCTGGGTGCCCTCGGTCATCCGCTGCTCGCCGCCGAGGTGACGTCGCCGCGCTCCGGGTCGGTGGTGCTCACCGGCCGGCTGTCGACGGCCGCTCAGCCCTGGCTGGGCGAGAGGCGGGTGCACGGGCGGGCGGTGCTGCCGGATGCCACGTTCGTGGAGCTGGTGGCCCAGGCCGGGGACAGGGCCGGCCTCGACCGGGTCGAGGAGCTGGCGCTGCACGAGCCGCTCGTACTGCCTGACGGTGCGGGCGGGCCGGGCGACGGGGTGCATCTGCACGTGGTCGTCGGCGAGGAGACCTCGTCCGGGGACCGCCCGGTCGACGTGTACTCCCGCGCCGAGGGCGCCGCCGCGGACGCGTGGGTCCACCACGCCTCCGGCACGCTCGGCAGGGCGGCGGGCGCGCCCGCCTTCGATCTGGCGGCCTGGCCGCCCGCTCAGGCGCAGCCCGTCGACATGGACGAGTGGTACGAGGCGTCGGCGGACGGCGGCCTGGAGCTCGGTGCGGCGCTGCGCTCCGTACGGGCCGCCTGGCGGCGCGGCGACGAGTTGTTCGCCGAGGCCGAGCTGGCCCAGGACCTGACCGCGGACGCCGGTGCGTTTGTGCTGCATCCGGCGCTCCTGGAGGCGGCGTTGCACCCGCTGTGGCATCAGGACGCCGACGGGCGGCCGCGTGGTGTCGCCCGGGTGCGCGGTGCCGAACTGCACGCGCGTGGCGCGACGCTGGTCCGGGTGCGGATCGCACCCGCGGCGGGCGGGGAGGTCACCGTCGAGGTGGCCGACGCGTCGGGCCGTCCGGTCGCCTCGATCGCCGCGCTGGAGTCCCGGGAGATCTCCGCGGGCCGGCTCGCCGACAGTGCCTCGCGCGGTGGCGCGCTGCACCGCCTGGAGTGGACGTCCGTGCCGGTGGCCCCGGCAGGCACTCCGGTGGAGTGCCTGGTCGTGGGCTCCGATGCCGGTCCGGTGACGTCCGCGCTGGACGGTGCGGGCTGGTCCGTACGGCGCTGTGCCGGTCTTGAGGAGCTCACGCAGGCGGACGACGGTGTCCCGCCGGTGGTGTTCGTGCCGGTGGCGGCGGACGGCTCGGCCGAACCGACCGCACAGACGCGGCGGGTGACGGCGTCGGTCCTCGCCACGCTCCAGGAGTGGCTGGCCGGGGAGCGGTTCGCCGCGTCCCGTCTGGTCGTCGTGACCCGCGGCGCGGTCGACGCCGGTGCGGGTGCGCCGGACCCGGCCACGGCGGCCGTGTGGGGTCTGGTGCGCTCGGCGCAGACCGAGCACCCGGGCCGTTTCGCACTGCTCGACCTGCCCAGGGGCGAGGCTTCGGCCGCCGCTGACGGGGACGCCCAGCGGCTGCCCGCCGGCCTGCCGTTCGACACGGAGGCCCAGTTCGCGCTGCGGGCGGGCGAGGTGCTCGTGCCCCGGCTCGCGGTGGCGGCCGACGCCGCACCGCCGACCGGGGCCGACACGGAACCGGCCGGAGGCGGCCGTCCGCTCGCGCCGGAGGGAACGGTGCTCGTCACCGGCGGCACCGGAACGCTGGGCGCGCTGGTGGCCCGGCACCTGGTGACCGTGCACGGCGTGCGGCACCTGGTGCTGACCAGCCGCCGGGGTCCCGACGCGCCCGCCGCGCGGCAGCTGACCGCCGATCTGACGGAACTCGGCGCCGGCGTACGGGTCGTGGCCTGTGACGTGGCGGACCGGGCGGCGGTCGCGGACCTCCTGAACGGCATCGAAGCGGCGCACCCGCTGACGGGTGTGGTGCACCTGGCGGGCGCCCTGGACGACACCGTCGTGGAGTCGCTGACGCCGGAGCGCATCGACGCCGTGCTGCGGCCGAAGGCGGACGGCGCCTGGCATCTGCACGAGCTGACCCGCGAGCTGCCGCTTGCGGCGTTCGTGCTGTTCTCGTCCATGGCGGGCACGCTCGGAGCTGCCGGTCAGGGCAACTACGCGGCCGCGAACGTGTTCCTGGACGCGCTCGCCGCGCACCGGCACGCCCAGGGCCTGCCCGCGCACGCGCTGGGCTGGGGCTTCTGGCAGGAGGCAAGTGACCTGACGGCGCGGCTCGGCGAACGGGATCTGGCCCGCATGGCGAAGGCCGGCATCCTCCCGCTCGCCTCCGAGCAGGGCCTGGCGCTGCTGGACGCGGCGCTCGACCGGCCGGATGCGGTGCTGCTGCCCACCCGTTGGGAGCCGCGCCGCTTGCGGGAGCTCGCCGCGGCCGGTGCGCTGCCGTCGGTGCTGCGGGGGCTGGCCGGGACGGTGGTGCGCCGTACGGCCGCGTCCGCTCCGGCCGGTGCCGCGGGTTCGGCGCTGCTGGACCGGCTCGCCGGGCTCGCCCGGAAGGAGGCGACCGCCGTACTGGCGGACCTGGTCCGCTCGCACGCCACGGCCGTGCTCGGCGCGCAGTCCGCGGCCGCGGTCGAGGAGAACCGGGCGTTCAAGGATGTCGGCTTCGACTCGCTGACCGCGGTGGAGCTGCGCAACCGGCTCGCGGCGGCGACGGGCCTGACACTGCCGTCGACGCTCGTCTTCGACCACCCGACGCCCGCCGTGCTCGCCGCTCACCTGTACACCGAGGTGACCGGCGTGCGTTCCCGCGCCGCCGCCCCGGTGGTGGCCGTCGCCGCGGACGACAACGACCCGGTCGTGATCGTCGGCATGGCCTGCCGCTACCCGGGAGGCATCACCGACCCGGACGGCCTGTGGGACCTGGTCGCCGAGGGCCGCGACGCCATCGGCGGCATGCCCGATGACCGCGGCTGGGACCTGGAGAGCCTGTACGACCCGGACCCGGCCAACCCGGGCACCTCGTACACGCGTGAGGGCGGTTTCCTGTACGGCGCCGCGGAGTTCGACCCGGCGTTCTTCGGGATCAGCCCGCGTGAGGCGCTGGCGATGGATCCGCAGCAGCGGCTGTTGCTCGAGGCGGCGTGGGAGGTCCTGGAGCAGAGCGGGACCGACCCGGCGTCGCTGCGGGGCAGCCGCACCGGCGTGTTCGTCGGCAGCATCAGCCAGGACTACGTGTCCGGTGTCGCGCAGGCGTCGGACGAGGTGCAGGGCCATCTGATGACGGGCAACACCAGCAGCGTCGTCTCCGGCCGCGTGTCGTACACCCTCGGTTTCGAGGGCCCGGCGGTGACGGTGGACACGGCGTGCTCGTCGTCGCTGGTCGCGCTGCATCTGGCGGCGCAGGCGGTGCGCTCGGGCGAGTGCTCGCTGGCGCTCGCGGGCGGTGTGACGGTGATGCCGACGCCGGCCACGTTCATCGGGTTCTCCCGGCAGCGGGGCCTCTCGCCGGACGCGCGCTGCAAGGCGTTCGCGGAAGCGGCCGACGGCACCGGATTCTCCGAGGGTGTGGGCATGCTGCTCGTCGAGCGGCTGTCGGACGCGCGTCGGCTGGGGCACAACGTGCTCGCGGTGGTGCGGGGTTCGGCCGTCAACCAGGACGGTGCGTCCAACGGTCTGACGGCTCCGAACGGGCCTTCGCAGCAGCGGGTGATCCAGCAGGCCCTCGCCAATGCGCGGCTGACGCCGCGTGATGTGGACCTGGTGGAGGCGCACGGGACGGGCACGACTCTGGGTGACCCGATCGAGGCGCAGGCGCTGCTGGCGACCTATGGTCAGGACCGGCCGGAGGACCGGCCGCTGTACCTGGGGTCCATCAAGTCCAACATCGGTCACACGCAGGCCGCGGCGGGTGTGGCGGGCATCATCAAGATGGTGCAGGCCATGCGGCACGGGGTCCTGCCGAAGACCCTGCACGTCGACCGGCCCACGACGGAAGTCAACTGGTCGGCCGGGCAGGTGGCGCTGCTGACGGAGGCCAGGGAGTGGTCGGACACCGAGCGTGCGCGGCGCGCCGCGGTGTCGTCGTTCGGGATCAGCGGTACGAACGCACATGTGGTCCTGGAGCAGGCTCCGGCCACCGAGGAGTCACCGGCTGAGCCGGGTACGCCGCTTCCGGTGATCCCGTGGGCGGTGTCGGGGAAGACGGCGGCTGCTGTGTGTGATCAGGCTGCGCGGTTGGCGGCGCATGTCCGGGCCCGCCCTGACAGCGACGTACATGATGTGGGTCTGTCGCTGGCCACCACGCGTACTCACTTCGAGCACCGTGCGGTGGTCATGGGTGCCACGTCCGGGGAGTTGCTGACTGCTCTGGATGCGCTGGCTGGCGGTGAGTCGTCGGCGCAGGTGGTGACCGGGCAGCCCGTCAGGGGTGGCCTGGCTGTCGTCTTCCCCGGTCAGGGCACTCAGCGCACGGGCATGGGCCACGATCTCTACCAGCACTATCCCGTCTTCGCCGAGGCGTTCGACGAGGTGTGCCGCCACTTCGATCCGCTGCTCGGGCGCTCCCTGCGGGAGCTGGTGTTCACCAGCGAGGACGTTCACCAGACCCAGTACACCCAGCCCGCCCTGTTCGCCTACCAGGTCGCCCTCTACCGCCTCACCGCATCGTTCGGTATCACTGCCGATCACCTCATCGGTCATTCGATCGGTGAGGTGACCGCCGCCCACATCGCCGGGATCCTGACCCTGCCCGATGCCTGCACTTTGGTCGCCACCCGCGCCCGGCTCATGCAGAGCGCCCCCCAGGGCGGCCCGATGGTCGCCCTGCAGGCCACCGAGGAGGAAGTCCTTCCCCACCTCCAGGGCCGTAGTGATCAGGTGTCCATCGCCGCCCTGAACGGGCCGCGTTCCACGGTCATCGCCGGGGACGACGAGGCGGTCGAGGAGATCACCCGCCTCTTCGAGGACCAGGGCCGCAAAACCAAGTGGCTCAACGTCTCCCACGCCTTCCACTCCCCCCACATGGACGGTGTCCTGGAGGAGTTCACCACCGCCCTGGACGGCATCACCTTCCATCCGCCCGCCATCGACATCGTCTCCAACGTGACCGGTGAGCTGGCCACCGACGACATCCGCACTCCGGGCTACTGGGCCCGGCACATCCGCGATGCCGTGCGTTTCGCCCATGGCGTCACCACCCTGCACACCCTGGGTGCCACCACCTACCTGGAGCTGGGCACCGACGGCACCGCCGCCGCCATGACCACCACCAGCCTGCCCGAGGACACCGACACCCAGGCTCAGGTCCTGTCCGTCATCCGCAAGGACCGCCCCGAACCCCTGGCCCTGACCCAGGCCATCGCCCACCTGCACACCCACGGCAGGACCATCGACTGGAACACCCTCTTCACCCCCAGCCACCCCACCCCCACCCCCCTGCCCACCTACGCCTTCCAACACCAGCGCTACTGGCTGCCCGGTACTGGACGGGAAGCCGGTGCCGATCTGGCCACGGCCGGTCTCGCCGAGGCCGGGCATCCGCTGCTCGCCGCCAGGGTCGAACTGCCCGACGACGGTGGCACGGTGCTGACCGGGCGGCTTTCGCTGCGCACGCACCCCTGGCTCGCCGACCACGCCGTACTGGGATCGGTGCTGTTCCCGGGCACGGGCTTCGTCGAACTGGCGGTGCGTGCCGGTGACGTCGTCGGGTGCGGGCACGTGGAGGAACTCACCCTGCAGGCGCCGCTGGTGCTCACGGAGCGCGGCGCGGCCGATCTGCGGCTGACGGCGGGCTCCGCGGACGAGCGCGGCAGGCGTCGGCTGACCGTGCACTCGCGGTCCGGGGACGGACCGTGGATCCAGCACGCCGAGGCGACGCTCGCCGTCGCGGCGCCCGAACCGCCCGTCGCGCCCGACTGGTCGGTGTGGCCCCCCAAGGACGCACAGGCCGTCGCCATCGACGGGTTCTACGACCGCTCGGCCGAGGCGGGCTTCGCGTACGGCCCGGTGTTCCAGGGGCTGCGCGCGGTCTGGCGCGACGGCGACACCGTTCTGGTGGACGTCGAGCTGCCCGAGGAACAGCAGGGCGACGCGAGCGCGTTCGGGCTGCACCCGGCCCTGCTCGACGCGGGCCTGCACGCGGTCGGCCTGACCAAGGCCATGGGAGAGCAGGCCATGCTGCCGTTCGCCTGGAACGGGCTCACGCTGCACGCCGTGGGCGCTGCGGCCCTGCGGCTGCGGCTGACCCCGACGGGCGCCGAGGGCACGGTGTCGGTGGACATCGCCGATGTCGCGGGCAGTCCCGTCGCCCGTATCGAGGAACTGGTGCTGCGGCCGGTCAGCCAGGAGCAGTTGGCCGTCCGTCCCGCGGCCCGCGACGACTCGCTGTTCCAGCTGGACTGGCGGCGCGCCGAGCAGGCCGCGCCCGCCGCGGACGCGTCGTACGTGTTCGTCGGCGAGGCGGCGGACGGCCGGCCGTCGTTCCCGGATCTGGAGTCCCTCAGCAAGGCGGTCGCCGACGGCGAGCCGGTGCCCGAGCTGGTGTTCGCGGCATGGCCGGGCGAGCCGGGCGATCCCGTGACGGCGGCCCGCAAGGCCACCGGGTGGGCGCTCGCGCTGGCTCAGCAGTGGCTCTCCGACGAGCGGTTCGCATCGGCCAGGCTCGTGGTGACGACCCGCGGCGCGGTGGCGACCTCGCCCGACGCGGACGTCACCGACCTGGCGGGGGCCGCCGTCTGGGGTCTGCTGCGTTCGGCACAGTCGGAGAACCCCGGCCGGATCGGGCTGCTGGACGTCGGCGGGGCCGGCGGCCTCGGCGGTGCGCCCGTGGCCCAGGTGGCCGCGGCGCTGCGCGAGGACGAACCGCAACTCGCGGTGCGCGACGGCGACCTGCTGGTCCCGCGCATCATCCGGGCCGGCGGCGGGGCGGCAACGCCCGACGCGGATGCACGGCTGTCCGTGGACGGCACCGTCCTGATCACCGGCGGTACCGGTGTGCTCGGCGGTGAGCTGGCCAGGCACCTGGTCTCCGAGCGTGGCGTGCGGCACCTGGTGCTCGCGTCGCGGAGCGGTCCGGATGCGGACGGCGCGCGGGAGCTGGCCGCGGAGCTGACGGGGCTCGGCGCGTCCGTGCGCGTCGAGGCGTGTGACGCCGCGGACGGCGAGGCGCTTGCCGCGCTCCTGGCCGGGATCGACGCCGAGCACCCGCTGACCGGTGTGGTGCACGTCGCCGGTGTGATCGACGACGGAGTGCTGACGTCGCTCAGCCCCGAGCGGGTGGACAGCGTGCTGCGGCCCAAGGTCGACGCGGCCTGGCATCTGCACCGGCTCACCGCGGACGCGGACCTGGAGATGTTCGTCCTGTTCTCCTCCGCGGCCGGCGCGGTCGGCTCGCCGGGGCAGGGCAACTACGCGGCGGCCAACGCGTTCCTGGACGCGCTGGCCCAGCACCGCAAGGCGGCCGGTCTGCCCGCGCAGTCCCTCGCGTGGGGTGCGTGGGCGCAGGCCAGCGGGATGACGTCGGAGCTGAGCGACACCGACCGGTCCCGCATGGCGCGCGGTGGGATGACGGCGCTCGAAACCGCCGAGGGCATGGCTCTGTTCGACGCGGCCGGGCGGACCGGGCACGCCGTGCTGCTGCCGATGCGCCTGGACGTCAGCAGGGGTGGTGCGGCTGTGCCCGCGCTGTTCCGGTCGCTGGTTCCCGCGGTGCGGCGTTCCGCCGCGGCGGCGGGCTCCGCGTCCTTCGGGCCGGACCTGTTGCAGCGGCTCCTCGCGCAGCAGCCCGGTGAGCAGCGGCAGACGCTGCTCGGCGTGGTGCGTGAGGAGGTCGCCGCCGTGCTCGGTCACGCTTCCGGGAGCGACCTGGGGACGGATCAGTCCTTCTCCGAGCTGGGCTTCGACTCGCTGATCGCGGTCGAGCTGCGCAACCGGCTGGGTCAGATCACCGGTCTGAAGCTGCCCACGACGCTGGTGTTCGACTATCCGAACCCGGCGCTGCTCGCGGAGTACCTGGGGCAGCAGATCCTGCCGGAGCCGCAGTCCGCGGCCGACCGGCTGTTCCAGCAGATCGACGGCCTGGAGCAGTTGCTGTCCGAACTCTCCCCGGAGCAGGACGACGTCGATCAGGTGCGGGACCGGCTGCGGGCCGTGCTCGCCAGGCACACCGAGAGCGCCGGGACGCAGAGCGGTCCCGCCATCGAGGACACGCTCCTGTCCGCTTCGGACGACGAGCTCTTCGACTACTTCGACCGGGACCTCGGCATCTGAGCGTTCCCTCCCGTCCCACGGCCCGCGAGCAGTCATGCCCGCGGGCCGTCCCGTACTGCCCGGCACAGCGCCGGCCCACTCACTTCGTCAACGCGTCAGCACAACGCAGAACTCAGCGAGGGCCCCATGTCAAACGAGGACAAGTTCCGTCAATACCTGGCGCGTGCCGCGGGAGAGCTGAATCAGGCCCGCGAAAAGCTGCAGCAGGTCCAGGACGCCGCACACGAGCCGATCGCCATCGTCGGCATGGCCTGCCGCTACCCGGGCAGCGTCCGCGGACCGGAGGACCTGTGGGACCTGGTCGCCGAGGGCCGGGACGAGATGTCGACGTTCCCCGAGGACCGCGGCTGGGACCTGGAGGCCCTGTACGACCCGGACCCGGACCGCCCCGGCACCTCCTACACGAACGTGGGCGGTTTCCTGTACGACGCCGCGGAGTTCGACCCGGCGTTCTTCGGGATCAGCCCGCGTGAGGCGCTGGCGATGGACCCGCAGCAGCGGCTGCTCCTCGAGGCGGCGTGGGAGGCCGTGGAGGCGGCGGGAATCGACCCCGTCTCCCTGCGCGGTTCGCAGACCGGCGTGTTCGCGGGGCTCATGTACCACGACCACGTGGCCCGGCTGCGGGACGTGCCCGAGGACCTCGAGGGGTTCATCGGCAACGGCAACGCGGGCAGTGTCACCTCGGGCCGGGTCGCGTACACCATGGGCCTTGAGGGCCCGGCGGTGACGGTGGACACGGCGTGCTCGTCGTCCCTGGTCGCCCTGCACTGGGCGATCCAGGCGCTGCGCACCGGCCAGTGCCGGTACGCGCTCGCGGGCGGTGTGACGGTCATGGCGACGCCGGGCACGTTCGTGGAGTTCTCCCGGCAGCGGGGCCTCGCTGCCGACGGCCGGTGCAAGCCGTTCGCGGACGCGGCCGACGGCACCGGCTGGTCGGAAGGCGTGGGCATGCTGCTCGTCGAGCGGCTGTCGGACGCGCGTCGGCTGGGGCACAACGTGCTCGCGGTGGTGCGGGGTTCGGCGATCAACCAGGACGGTGCGTCCAACGGTCTGACGGCTCCGAACGGTCCTTCGCAGCAGCGGGTGATCCAGCAGGCTCTTGCCAATGCGCGGCTGACGCCGCGTGATGTGGACCTGGTGGAGGCGCACGGGACGGGCACGACTCTGGGTGACCCGATCGAGGCGCAGGCGCTGCTGGCGACTTACGGTCAGGACCGGCCGGAGGACCGGCCGCTGTACCTGGGGTCCATCAAGTCCAACATCGGTCACACGCAGGCCGCGGCCGGTGTGGCGGGCATCATCAAGATGGTGCAGGCCATGCGGCACGGGGTCCTGCCGAAGACCCTGCACGTCGACCGGCCGACCTCACACGTCGACTGGTCCGCCGGCGAGGTCCGGCTGCTCACGCAGTCGCGTCCGTGGGACGGTGAAGGACCGCGCAGGGCCGGTGTCTCCTCGTTCGGGGTGAGCGGCACGAACGCGCACATCGTCCTGGAGCAGGCTCCGGAGCCGGAGGACACCGTCTCCGACGGTGACGCGGACCAGGCGCCGGACGCGGACCAGGCTCCGGCCGCCGAGCGAGTGGCCCTGCCTGTCGTGCCCTGGGCGGTGTCGGGGAAGACGGCGGCTGCTGTGCGTGATCAGGCAGCGCGGCTGGCGGCGCATGTCCGGGCCCGCCCCGACAGCGACGTACACGATGTGGGTCTGTCGCTGGCCACCACGCGTACTCACTTCGAGCACCGTGCCGTGGTCATGGGTGCCACGTCCGGGGAGCTGCTGACTGCTCTGGACGCGCTGGCTGCCGGTGAGGTTTCGCCTCAGGTGGTGACCGGGCAGCCCGCCAGGGGCGGCCTGGCTGTCGTCTTCCCCGGTCAGGGCACTCAGCGCACCGGCATGGGCCACGATCTCTACCAGCACTATCCCGTCTTCGCCGAGGCGTTCGACGAGGTGTGCCGCCACTTCGACCCGCTGCTCGGGCGCTCCCTGCGGGAGCTGGTGTTCACCAGCGAGGACGTTCACCAGACCCAGTACACCCAGCCCGCCCTGTTCGCCTACCAGGTCGCCCTCTACCGCCTCACCGCCTCCCTCGGCATCACTGCCGACCACCTCATCGGCCACTCCATCGGCGAGGTCACCGCCGCCCACATCGCAGGCATCCTGACCCTGCCCGACGCCTGCACTCTGGTCGCCACCCGCGCCCGCCTCATGCAGAGCGCCCCCCAGGGCGGCCCCATGGTCGCCCTGCAGGCCACCGAGGAAGAAGTCCTGCCCCACCTCCAGGGCCGCACCGGCCAGGTGTCGATCGCCGCCCTGAACGGGCCGCGTTCCACGGTCATCGCCGGGGACGACGAGGCGGTCGAGGAGATCACCCGCCTCTTCGAGGACCAGGGCCGCAAAACCAAGTGGCTCAACGTCTCCCATGCCTTCCACTCCCCCCACATGGACGGCGTCCTGGAGGAGTTCACCACCGCCCTGGACACCATCACCTTCCATCCGCCCGCCATCGACATCGTCTCCAACCTGACCGGTGAGCTGGCCACCGACGACATCCGCACTCCGGGCTACTGGGCCCGGCACATCCGCGATGCCGTGCGTTTCGCCCATGGCATCACCACCCTGCACACCCTGGGCGCCACCACCTACCTGGAGCTGGGCACCGACGGCACCGCCGCCGCCATGACCACCACCAGCCTCCCCGAGGACACCGACACCCAGGCTCAGGTCCTGTCCGCCATCCGCAAGGACCGCCCCGAACCCCTGGCCCTGACCCAGGCCATCGCCCACCTGCACACCCACGGCAGGACCATCGACTGGAACACCCTCTTCACCCCCAGCCACCCCACCCCCACCCCCCTGCCCACCTACGCCTTCCAACACCAGCGCTACTGGCTGCCCGCGTCCTCCGGAACCACCACGGAGACGGACATCGCGGCGGCCGGGCTCACGCCGGCCGGCCACCCCTGGCTGACCGCGGTGGCGACGCTGCCGGACGGCGACGGCCATCTGCTCAGCGGCCGGCTGTCGGCGCGTACGCACTCCTGGCTCGCCGACCACGCCGTGTTCGGCGCGGCCATGGTGCCCGGCAGCGGTCTGGTGGACGTGGCACTGGCGGCGGCGCGGTCCGTGGGCGCCGCACGGGTGCGGGAGCTGACCCTGGCGAAGCCGCTGGTCCTGAGCGCCGGCTCGGCGGTGCGGCTTCAGGTGCGGGTCGAAGGGCCCGACGAGCACGGACACCGTTCCCTCGCCGTCTACAGCCAGTTCGAGGACACACCGGACCCGGGCGCGTGGAACCTGAACGCGACCGGTGAACTGGCGGACGCCCCGGCGGCCGGTGACGAGGCACCCGAGCTGCTCGGCTGGCCGGTCCCGGACACCGAAGGCGTCGACCTGAGCGGCTTCTACGAGGGTCTGGAGGAGCAGGGCTTCACCTACGGGCCCGCGTTCCGCGCCCTGCAGGAGCTGCGGACCCGGGGCCGCGTGGCGTACGGGCGGGTCGTGCTGCCGGAGCAGGCAGGACCGAGTGACGGGTACGGCGTGCACCCGGCCCTGCTGGACGGCGCGCTGCACGTGCTCGCCGGCATCACGTCGGCCGAGGACCGGCCGGAGGACGCCGACACGGTGATCCTGCCGTTCGCGTGGTCGGACGTGGAGGTGTACGCGACCGGCAGTACGGAACTGCGGGTGCGTATCGAGCTGTTGGAGCCGCAGGGCGGAACCCCGGTGGCTTCGGTTCTGGTGACGGACACCGAGGGGGCCCCGGTCCTGCGCGCGGGTGGCCTGCGGATGCAGCGGGCGACGGCGGAGCAGCTGCGGGCCGCTCAGAGCCCTGACGCCGAGCACCTGTACCGACTGGACTTCCGGCAGGTGGCGGTCGACCCGTCCGGCCGGCCCGACGAGGAGGCACTGGTGGTGCTCGGCGCCGGTGCTGTCGCCGACGCCCTCGGTGTCGCGGCCGTCGACGAGCTCGCCGAGGACGGCGCACCGCGTCGCCTCGTGGTGGACCTGACCGGTGCCGGTCGCGCTGCGCAGGCGGCGGCGTCGCCCGCCGCGTCGGCGCGCGCCGCGGCAGGACAGGCGCTGGCGCTGGTGCAGCGGGTCCTCGCAGAGGAGCGGTTCGCCGGCACCGAAGTGGTGTGGGTGACGCGGGACGCGATCGCGGCCCAGCCCGGCGACGGCGCGAGCGCTCTCGCGGACGCCTCGGTGTGGGGGCTGGTGCGCACCGCCCGGGTGGAGCACCCGGACCGGGTGCTGCGCCTGGTCGACGTGGGCGCGGAGCCGTGGGACCCCGCGGTTCTGCGGGCCGCGCTGGCCGTCGCCGACGAGCCGGAACTGGCGCTGCGCGGCGACGGGGTGTGCGCTCCGCGCCTGGTGCGTGCCCAGACCGGTCCGGCGGTGAAGCCGCCCGCCGGGGACGTGCCCTGGCATCTGACCGTGCGGGAGAAGGGCAGGCTCGACACGTTCGAGGCGGTGCCGCTGGACACCGGCGAGCCGCTCGCCCCCGGCGAGGTCCGGGTGCAGGTACGTGCGGCCGGCCTGAACTTCCGTGACGTCCTCAACGCACTGGACATGGTCCACGCCCCGGAACTGGGACTGGAGTTCGCGGGCGATGTCGTGGAGACCGGTGCGCAGGTGGAGCATCTGCGGGTCGGTGACCGGGTGATGGGCTTGGCGGTGGGGTCGTTCGGTACGGAGGTCCGGGCTGATGCGCGGGTCATGACTCCCATCCCGGAGGGTCTGTCGTATGCCCAGGCCGCGACGGTGCCGTTGACGTTCCTGACGGCGTATCACGGTCTGGTTGATCTGGGTGGGCTGCGGGCGGGCGAGAAGGTGCTCGTGCATGCGGCCGCCGGTGGTGTGGGCATGGCCGCGGTTCAGCTGGCCCGGCATCTTGGCGCCGAGGTGTACGGCACGGCCAGTTCCGGCAAGTGGTCTGCTCTGCGTGCCATGGGTCTGGCCGATGACCACATCGCCTCCTCCCGGGACACCGGTTTCGCGGAGGGCTGGCGGGAGGTGTCCTTCGATGTGGTCCTGAACTCTCTGGCGCGTGAGTTCGTCGACAGCACGCTGGGGATGCTGTCCGACGGCGGGCGTTTCCTGGAGATGGGCAAGACCGACATCCGTGAGGCGGGTCAGGTCGCCTCCGATCATCCCGGTGTGCGCTACCAGGCCTTCGACCTCATGGACAGCGGCGCCGACCGCGTCCAGGAAATGCTCCTGGAGATCACCGCACTCCTGGAACAAGGCGTCCTGACGCCCCTGCCGTTCGCTGCCTACGACCTGCGCCACGCACCGGAAGCCTTCCGGTTCATGGCGCAGGGCCGGCACACCGGCAAGCTGGTCCTCACCCTGCCCCGGGCTCTCGACCCCGAGGGCACCGCCCTGATCACCGGCGGTACCGGGGCCCTTGGCCGGGCCGTGGCCGAACACCTCATCCACCACCACGGCATACGCCACCTCGTCCTCACCTCCCGCCGCGGCCCCGACGCGCCCGGCGCCGACACCCTGATCACCCACCTCCAGGCGGCAGGCGCCACCACCGTGCGCATCGTCGCCTGCGACATGGCGGCACGCGACCAGGTCAAGGCCCTGCTCGACGACGTACCCGGCGACCGGCCGTGGACGGCCGTGCTGCACCTGGCCGGGGTGATCGACGACGGACTGGTGGCCGGCCAGAGCGCCGAGCGGCTGACGACCGTGTTCGGCCCGAAGGCCGACGGGGCGATGCACCTGCACGAGCTCACCGCGGGCCTGGATCTCGCCGCGTTCGTGCTGTTCTCCTCGGCCGCGGGCACCCTGGGCTCCCCCGGCCAGAGCAACTACGGTGCGGCCAACGCCGTACTGGACGCCCTCGCGGCGCACCGCAGCCACCGGGGACTGCCCGCGACGAGCCTGTCGTGGGGCATGTGGGCGCAGAGCGGAACCGGCATGACCGCCCACCTGGGCGAGGCAGAGCTGGCCCGGATGCGCCGCCAGGGGGCGCACGCACTGACCGTGCCCGAGGGCCTGGAGCTGCTCGACACGGCACTGGAGCGCCCCGACACCCACCTCGTCCCGGTCAAGTTCGACACGGCGGCACTCCAGCGCGGCGCGGGAGCCGCGGTGCCCGCGCTGCTGCGGGCACTGGTCAGGCCGCGGCCCGAACTGCGGCAGGCCGCGCAGGCGTCCGGCGCCGGCGTGTCCCTGCGCGACCGGCTCGCCGCCGCCGCCGAGGCGGACCGTGCGGCGCTGCTCACCGGGATCGTGCAGGGTGAGGTCGCCGTCGTGATGGGGGTCTCCGGCGCGAGCGGGGTCGGCGCGGACCAGGAACTCAGGGAACTGGGCATCGACTCGCTCATGGCGGTGGAGCTGCGCAAGCGCCTGTCCGACGTGTCGGGCGCCGCGCTCCCGTCCGACCTGGCGTTCAGCCACCCCACGCCCCGGGCCATCGCGGGCTTCCTGCTCACGGAGGTGTTCGCCGGTCTGGGCGAGGCATCCGGCGCACCCGCCGCGGACGCGCGGGGGCCGGAACCGGCCGCCCTGGTACGGGCGGAGGGCGTCAGCACGTACCCGGCGACCCATGGGCAGCGCCGCCTGTGGTTCATGGAACATCTGCACCCGGGATCCGCGCAGTACAACGCGGTGTGCAGGCAGCGCACCGCGCGCCCCGTGGACCTGGAGGTCCTGGCGCGCGCCCTGGAGTGGGTGGCGGACCGGCACGAGTCGCTGCGCACCACGCTGCACGTGCGGGACGGTGACGTCGTGCAGGTCGTGCACCCGTCCGTGCCGGTCCCGCTGGTGCACGAGGACCTGTCGTACGCCGACGAGGCCACGGTCGAAGCGCGGGTGCGCCGCGAGGAGCTGGCACCGTTCACGGTGGACGGCGGCGCCCTGGTGCGCGGCCTGGTCCTCGACCTCCCCGGCGGCGGGCAGCTGCTGTGCTTCGTCCTTCACCACTCGATCACGGACGGCTGGTCGTCCGGAGGCATCTTCCTGCACGACCTGTACGAGGCCTACCACGCCCTGCGGGACGGGCGTGAGCCCCAACGGCCCCCGGTGGACCACCAGTTGGGCGACTACGCCCTGTGGGAGGACCGCTGGGTGCGCGAGGGCCGCTTCGGCCCCGCCCTGGACTTCTTCGGCGAGGAACTGGCGGGCGTACCGCGCCTGGAGTTCCCGTCCGGTGCACCCGAGGCCCCGGACGGCGGTCCCGACGGCGACGCCGTGTACTTCACCGTGCCCGCGGCTCTGCGCGACGGCCTGGAGAGCCTGGCGGCCGACGCGTCCGTCACCCCGTACACGGTGCTCGTCACCGCGTACGCGGTCCTGCTCAGGCGCTACTGCGACCAGGACGACTTCGCGGTCGGCACCCTGTGGGGCAACCGGCAGGTGCCCGGCGCCGCGAACATCGCCGGTTTCCTCGCGAACACCCTTCCGCTGCGCTGCGACCTGACGGGCGACCCGTCGTTCACCGGGCTCCTGGCCGCCATGCGCCCCCGGGTGCTGGGTGTCCTGGAGAACCAGAGCGTGCCGCTGACGGAGATCGTGCGGACGGCGGCGAGCGAGCGCACCGGCGAGGAGAACCCCTTCTTCCGTGCCGCGTTCAACTACCTGGGCGCGGCCGCGCCCGCCCTCGGCGCGGACGACGACGCCTGGACGCCGCTCGGCACGGGCAGTGCGCTCGGCAACGTCCGGGGCGCGGCGAAGTTCGAGCTGGGTCTGACGCTGGTCTCCGACGAGGCGGGGCTGCGGGGCGAGCTGGAGTTCCAGTCACACGTCCTTGACCGGGCGGCCGCCGAGCGGATGGCGGAGAACTTCACCGAACTGCTCGCCTCGGTCGTGGGCGACCCCGCGACGCCCCTCAGCAGGCTGCGGGTGCTCGGCGAGTCCGAGCGCGCCTGGCTGACCGAACAGTCCGGGAGCGTCGCGCCGGAGCTGGAGGACCCGCGGACCGCTCTGCAGCGGGTGTGGGAGCAGGCCGCCGCCACACCCGGCGACGTGGCCCTCGTCCACGGTGAACACCGGCTGACCTACCGGGAGCTGACGGCGGCGGCGGGCGCGGTCGCCCGCCTCCTGAAGGACCGGGGCGTGGGCCCGGACGTGCTGGTGGGCGTGCACGCGCCGCGCTCCGCGGCGTTCGTGGTGCTGGCCCTGGGCACCTGGCTGGCCGGCGGCGCGTACGTACCGCTCGATCCCGCCTATCCCGCCTCCCGCATCGAGCACGTCGTCCGTGACAGCGGTATGCGCACCGTACTGACCACGCCGGAAGGCGTGTTCGCCGCCGGGAGCGACGACATCGACGTGCTCCCCCTGGACGTGTTCGCCCTGGCGGCCACGGACGGCTCCGAGCCCGCCGTGCTGCCGGGCCTCACGGACCTGGCGTACGTCATCTACACGTCCGGGTCCACGGGCAAGCCGAAGGGCGTGATGCTCGAGCACGCCCAGTTCGCCAACTTCTGCACGGCGATGGACCACCGGGTGGGCGGCGGCAGCGGTGACACCTGGCTGGCGGTGACGAGTCCCTCGTTCGACATCTCCACGGTCGAGTTGCTGTGGACGCTCACGCGCGGCTACCGGGTGATCGTGGCCGACGGCACCGTCGCCGACTGGGGCCGCTACCGCGAGCTGTCCCCCACCCATCTGCAGTGCACGCCGTCGCTGGCCCGCATGCTGCTGGCCGACCGCGACGGCCGGGCCCTGCTCGACGGGCTGCAGCGCCTCCTGGTCGGCGGCGAGGCCCTCGACCGGGCGCTGGCCAAGAAGCTGCTGCGCCGCTGCGGCGGTGGGATCACCAACATGTACGGGCCCACCGAGACGACCGTCTGGTCCTCGGCCTGGCCCCTGGAGCCCGGAGACGTGTCCCTGGGCCGGCCCCTGCACGGAAACAGCCTGTACGTCCTGGACGCCGACGGGCAGCAGGTGTCGCGCGGCACGCGCGGTGAGCTGTGGATCGGTGGCCACGGCGTCGCCCGCGGATACCACGGGCGGCCCGAGCTGACCGACGAGCGCTTCTCCCCCGACCCGCACAGCCCCGTGCCGGGCGCGCGGATGTACCGCACCGGCGACATCGTCCGCTACCGGCCCGACGGCACCCTGGAGTTCTGCGGACGCACCGACGCCCAGATCAAGCTCCGCGGCCACCGCATCGAACTCGGCGAGATCGAGTCGGTCGCGGGTGACCACCCGGCCGTCCTGGAGTGCGCGGCCATCGTCCGCGAGGACACCCCCGGCGATCCGTCCCTGTTCCTGTACTGGACATCCGCCGACGGCAGCGCCGACGGCACGGATCTGCGCACCCACCTGGCCGGCCGGCTGCCCGCGTACATGGTCCCGTCCCGGCTGGTCCGCATGGCGGAGCTGCCCCACACCCCCAACGAGAAGACCGACCGCAACGCGCTCAAGGCCCTCGCCCCGCCCGCGCCCGACTCGCTCGCCGGTGCGACCGGTGACGGCGCTGCCCACGCGGCGCCCGCGTTGGATGCGGCGGACCCGGCGCAGGCGGTGGAGGACGTCGTCGCCCGCGCCTGGCAGGCCGTGCTCGGGCTGGCGCGCGTCGACCGCGACACCGGGTTCTTCGAACTGGGCGGCACGTCCATGTCCGCGCTCAGCGCCCACCAGGCGATCTGCGCGGAGCTGGGCCGCGAGTTCCCGTTGGCGACCGTCTTCCGCCACCCCACCGTGCGCCGCCTTGCCGCGCACCTCAGCGGCACGGTCACGCCCACCGGCCCGGCCACCCGTAGCGCCCGGCCCGCGTCCGGTGATCCCGCCGACGACGCCATCGCCGTCGTCGGCCTGGCCTGCCGCCTGCCCGGAGCGCCCGACATCGACTCCTTCTGGCAGGCCCTGCGCGAGGGCCGCGAGCTCATCAGCCGGTTCACCGAGGCCGAACTGCGCGAAGCCGGTGTCCCCGAAGCGCTCCTGACGCACCCCTCGTACGTCAGGGCCAAGGGATACGTCGAGGACACCGACCAGTTCGACGCCTCCTTCTTCGGCTACTCCCGTACCGAGGCCGAGGCGATGGACCCGCAGCACCGGCTCTTCCTCGAATGCGCCTGGGAGGGCCTGGAGAACGCGGGCATCGTGCCGCACGAGTTCGACGGCCCGATCGCCGTGTACGGCGGCTCCGGGTCCGGCGGCTACCAGCAGCACGAGATCAACGACCTGTCGTCCTTCTTCCGCAACATGGTCGGCACGAAGGGAGACTTCCTGGCGCCACGCGTCGCGCACAAGCTCAACCTGCGCGGACCGGCGCTGAACGTGCAGACCGCCTGCTCCACCGGCCTGGTCGCCACGCACCTGGCCCGTGAGAGCCTGCTGCGCGGGGAGTCGGACATCGCCCTGGTCGGCGCGTCGTCGGTGTCCGTGCCCCTCAAGAACGGCTACCCGTACCAGGAGGGCATGGTCGTCTCGCCCGACGGCAGCTGCCGCGCCTTCGACGCGGACGGCGCCGGCACGGTGTTCGGCGACGGTGTCGGCGTGGTCGTGCTGCGCCGCCTCTCCGACGCGCTCGCCGCGGGCGACACCGTCTACGCGGTGGTGCGCGGCAGCGCCATCAACAACGACGGCTCCGACAAGGTCGGGTTCACCGCGCCGAGCGTGGCCGGGCAGGCCCGGGTCATCGCCACCGCGCAGTCCACCGCGGGCATCACCGCGGACACCGTCGGCTTCATCGAGGCGCACGGCACCGGCACCGCGCTCGGCGACCCCATCGAGGTCCAGGCGCTTCAGGAGGTGTTCCAGAGCACCGAACGCGACGAGCCGTGCGCGCTCGGCTCGGTGAAGACCAACATCGGCCACACCGACACCACCGCCGGAGTCGCCGGACTGATCAAGACGGTCCTGACCCTGCACCACCGGGAGCTCGTGCCGACCCTGCACTTCAAGCGTCCCAACCCGGACATGGACCTCGACCCGGATCTGTTCTACGTCAACACCGAGACCAAGGAGTGGGCCGCGGACGGACCGCGGCGGGCGGGCGTCTCCTCGTTCGGCATCGGCGGCACCAACGCCCATGTCGTCCTGGAGGAGGCCCCCGCGCCGGTCGCGGACGAAGCCGGGACGGACGGGACCGGCGGCGCGCTGCCCGTCGTGCTGTCGGCGCGGGACACGACCGCGCTGCGCGCGCAGGCCGCCCGCTGGGCCGAGTGGCTCGGCGCCCACCCCGAGGTGCCGCTGCGGCAGGTCGCGGTGTCGGCGGCGACCCGCCGCGAGCACTTCACCGCGCGGGCGTCCGTCACGGCGGCCACGGCCGCCGAGGCGGGCGAGGCGCTGGCCGCACTGGCCGGGCGCCGCTCGCACCCCGCCCTGGACGAAGGAACGGCCGCCGACCGCCGCGTCGTCTTCGTCTTCCCCGGCCAGGACACCGAATGGGCCGGAATGGGCCGTGAACTGCTCGAACAGTCCGAGGTGTTCGCGCGGACCGTGGCCGAGTGCGACGCCGCGTTCGCCCCCTTCACCGGCCGCTCCATGGCGCAACTGCTGCGCGAGGGAGACAGCACACAGTGGTCGGACCTCGGCATCATCCAGCCGCTGCGCTTCACGATGTACGTGGCCCTGGCCGCCGTGTGGCGCTCGCTGGGCGTGGAACCGGCCGCCGTGGTCGGACACTCGCAGGGTGAGGCCGCGGCCGCGGTGGTCGCGGGAGTCCTGACCCTGGAGGAGGGGGCGCGCGTCATCGCGGCGCGGTCCGCCGCCATGCAACGGCAGTCGGGCTCCGGCCGGATGGCCGTGGTGGAGCTGCCGCCGGAGCAGGCGCAGACGTGGGTCGCGCAGTACGACGGCACGGTGTCGATCGCCGCGGTGAACACGCCGCAGTCGGTGACGGTCTCCGGTGACGCGGACGCCGTGGACGACCTGCTGTTCCGCCTCGACGACGAGGACATCGCGTGCGGCCCCCTGGAAGCCCGGATGGCCGCGCACAGCCACCACGTCGACCCGGTCCTGCCCGTCCTCGCGGCGGAGCTGGCCGAACTGCGCCCGCGCGCCGGAGAGATCCCGATCTACTCGACCGTCACCGGTGACCGGGTGCGCGGCGAGGAGCTCGACGCGGCGTACTGGTGCCGCAACCTGCGCGAGACCGCACGGCTGGACCTGGCACAGCAGCACCTGCTGTCGGCGGGCTTCGACGTGTTCGTGGAGGTCAGCCCGCACCCGGTGCTCCTGATGCCGCTCACCGACGGCGCCCTGCACGCCGGGTACGACCAGACCGTCACCGTGCCGACGCTGCAGCGCGACCAGGGGGACCTGGCGCAGGTGCTGCGCGGCGTCGGGCGGCTGCACGTGCACGGCGGCAAGGTCGACTGGGCACGAGCGCTGGGCGACGCCCCGGCCGTGCCCCTGCCCACGTACGCGTTCCAGCGCAGCCGCTACTGGGCGGAGTCGGAGACGACGCCGGAACGGACCGTGCCCGCCGCGACCGACGCCTTCTGGCAGGCCGTCGACGACGGCGGCGCCGACAAGGTCGCCCGGATGCTGGGTGCCCCCGAGGAACTGCAGGCGGGCATCGCGCAGTTGCTGCCGCTGCTGTCGGCGTGGCAGGACGAGCAGAAGGGCCGCACCGCCATCGCCTCGTGGCTGTACGACGAGGTGTGGCGGCCCGCCGAGCCGGCCGGGGCGGGTCCGGTGGACGGCGACTGGGCCCTGGTGACGTGCCCCCGAAAGGCCGCGGACACCGGGTACGGCGAGCAGATCGAGCGGGAACTGCGGCTCGCCGGTGCCACCGTGCACCGGATCGACGGCGCCGCGGACCGTGCGGGCCTGGCCCGCGCGCTGCGGGCGCTGCCGAGCGGACTGCGGGCAGTGGTGACGCTGGCGGGCCTGGACGACACGCCGGACGCGCAGGGTGTGACCGAGGGCCTGCGGCGGGTGCTCGCCCTGGTGCAGGCCGTCGGGGACACCGAACGCCCCGCTCCGGTGTGGGCGTTGACCTCGGGCTCGGTGAGCGTCGACGGTGTCGAGCCGCTGCCGAACCCGCTGGGCTCCCTGGTGCGCGGCCTCGGCCGGGTCGTGGCCCTGGAGCAGCCGCAGCGCTGGGGCGGCGTCATCGACGTACCGCCGCTGCCGCACGAGGAATGGGCGGCGCAGTTCGTGCGCACCCTGGTCGGCGGCGACCACGAGGACGAGGTGGCGCTGCGCCCCGGCGGACGCTTCGCGCGCCGCATGGTGCGCACCGTCCCGCAGCCCGGGGAGACGGCCTGGTCGACCTCCGGCACGGCACTGATCACCGGTGGCACCGGCGGGCTCGGCCGGCACCTGGCCCGCTGGCTGGCAGGCCGGGGTGCCACGCGGATCGTCCTGGCGTCGCGGCAGGCGCGGGAGAGCGACGAGATCGCCGCACTGCGCTCGGACCTCGCGGCGAAGGGCACCGAGGTGGTGCTCGTCCCGTGCGACGTCGCGGACCGCGCCCAGGTCGACGAGCTGGTCGCGTCCGCGGACACGGCCGGGGCGCCGCTGCGCACGGTCGCGCATCTGGCCGGTGTCTCGCGCGCCACACCGCTCGACTCGATCTCCGACGCGGAGATCGGTGCGGAACTGGCGGCGAAGGCGCACGGCGCCCGGCAGCTGCACGAGGCGCTCGGGGACCGTCAGCTGGACGCGTTCGTCCTGTACGGCAGCGGCGCCGCCCTGTGGGGCAGCGGTCACCAGGCGGTGTACGCGGCGGCCAACATCGCGCTCGACGCGCTCGCCAGGGAGCGGCGTCTTGCCGGGCTGCCCGCGACGGTCCTGCACTGGGGCCGCTGGGCGGGTGACGGCATCCTCAGCGCGGAGGAGGAGCAGCGCGTACAGGCGCGTGGCCTGATGGCCATGGAGCCGGGCCGCGCGCTGCACGCGCTGGGACTCGCCCTGGACGCCGGCCTGCCGGTGCTGGGCGTGGCCGACATCGACTGGGCCCGGTTCGCACCGGCCTACAGTGCGGCCCGGCCCCGGCCGCTGATCGGCGACATCGACGAGGTGCGGACGGCGCTCGCCGCGACCGACGTGCCGCTCGACCCGCAGGCCGGTGACGGTCTTCGCACCGATCTGGCCGGTATGGGCCACGGCGAGCGGCTGCGGACCCTGACCCAGCTGGTCAGGGCCGAAGTGGCGCAGGCCCTCAGCATGGAGGTGCACGCGCTCGACGTCGAACAGCCGCTGCTGCAGCTCGGGTTCGACTCGCTCATGGCGGTCACGGTGCGCGGTGCGCTCGCCCGCCTCACCGGCCTGGCCATCACCACGAACGTCTTCGTACGGCACTCCACCTGCGCGGCACTGGGCCGTCATCTGCTCGGCGAACTGCTGGGCGGGGGGCAGGGGCCGCAGGCCGTCGCGGACAGTCCGTGGCTGCGGGTGCTGAAGCCTGCGGCGCGGCCGCGCGCACGCATCGTGTGCATGCCCGGCATGGGCGGTACGGCCGGCGGCTACATTCCGCTGATCCGCGCGCTGCCCGAGGGCGTCGAGCTCGTCGGGGTGCAGTTGCCGGGCCGTGAAGGACGCGACGACGAGCCGCCGCTGACGGACATGATGAAGATGGCCGACGAGGTGGCCGTGGCGCTCGCCGACCGCTGCGACGTGCCGCTGGTCCTGTTCGGGCACAGCCAGGGCGCCTGGCTGGCCTGGGAGGTGGCCCACCGGCTCGGGCTGCGGCCCGACGAGCCGCAGCTGTCCCTCGTGGTGGCGTGCGCCCAGACGCCCTACGCCGAGGTGTCGGACTTCGTGCGCCGGGCCGGCGTCACCGCCGGCCGCGACGGCGCGTCGGCGGCCGAGATCGCCGAGGCACTCGACGGGTTGCTGCCCCGGCAGATCCTCGACAACGAGGAACTGCTCGTCGAGTACGCCGAGCGGCTCCAGGCCGACACCGAGCTGGGCATCAGTCACCAGCGCGCGCTGACGGACCTGCGGCGGGAGACGCTGAAGGTCCCGGTGTTCGCGATCGCGGCCACCGACGACCCGGTGGCGGCCGTGGGTGCGATGGAGGCCTGGCGCGAGCTGTCCCTCGGGGCGTTCACGCTGCGCACCATCGCCGGCTCGCACGCCGCTCCGCTGGAGAACGCCGAGGCGATGGTGGCCGAACTGCTCGCCGCGGTCCCGGGGCACGGCGTCTGATCCGCGACTGACCTGCCCTCAGACCCAGGTCGAAGTCGAGTGCCGCGCGGAGTGGAGTCGACTCCGCGTCAAGTGTGCCGTGGTGCCCTTGGGCAGGTGGTTCCACGGCCCCTTTGTCGACGGTTCCCGGCAGCGACCAGCACAGAACCCTGGCCGAAGCGACCAAGAGGTGTCACATGGGTTTTCATACAACGGAGGCAGTGGCCGTGGACATCGCGGAGTTCCTGCGCGACGCGGTCGCGGACCTGCTCGGCACACCGGCGGACGCGGTTCCCGCGTCCGTCGCGCTGCGCGACCTCGGTGTCGATTCGGCAGGTGTGACCCAGCTGGCCGGTGCGCTGTCCAGGCGGCTCGGCCGGCCTGTGCCCGGCTGGTTGCTGTGGCAGCACCCGACCGTGGCGGAGCTGGCTGCGGCGCTCGCCGGTGAGCGGGCGCCGGACGGCTCCGCCACGGTCGAACGGCGCACTGCGGCAGGTGGCGCCGACGAGCCCATCGCGCTCGTGGGCCTGGGCTGCCGCCTGCCGGGCGGCGTCGACACACCGCAGGCCCTGTGGGACGCCCTGCTCGCGGGCAGGGACGCCGTCGGCGAGGTGCCCCGGGATCGCTGGAACGCCGACGAGTGGTTCGACGACGACCCCCGGGCGCCGGGCCGGATGTCCACACGCCGGGGCGGCTTCCTCGACGACGTGGCCGGCTTCGACGCCGCGTTCTTCGGCATCTCGCCCGCCGAGGCGGCCCGGATGGATCCTCAGCAGCGCATCGCCCTGGAAGTCGCCTGGTCGGCACTGGAGGACGCCAGGATCGTGCCCGGCACGCTGGCCGGCAGCCGTGCCGGGGTGTTCTTCGGCACGATGTGGCAGGAGTACCACCTGGCGACCGGCGCGGGGCCCGAGACGATCGGCTCGCACTCGGCGGTCGGCTGGGACACCTCGATCGTGCCGGCCCGCATCGCGTACGCGCTCGGTCTGGAAGGGCCGGCGTTCTCGGTGGGCTCGGCGTGCAGTTCGTCGCTCGCCGCGGTGCACATGGCGGCGCACAGTCTGCGCCGCGGCGAGTCCGACATCGCCCTGGCGGGTGGGGTCAGCCTGATGCTGCACCCGCACACCACCGTCGCGATGACGAAGTTCGGCGGCATGAACCCGGCGGGACAGTGCCGCGCCTTCGACGCGGACGCCGCCGGATACGTACGCGGCGAGGGCTGCGGCGTGGTCGTGCTGCGCCGCCTGTCGGACGCGCTGCGCGACGGCGACCGCATCTACGCGGTGCTGCGCGGCAGCGCCGTCAACAACGACGGAGCCTCCAACGGCCTGACCGCGCCCAACCCGCGCGCCCAGGCCGACGTGGTGCGTCAGGCCTGGCAGGCAGCGGGCGTCGCACCGCACCAGGTGGGGTACGTGGAGGCACACGGCACGGGTACCCCGCTGGGCGACCCGATCGAAGCGGCGGCACTCGGCGAGGTGTTCGCGCCGGGCCGCGAGACGCCGCTGCTGCTCGGCTCGGCCAAGACCAACTTCGGCCACCTGGAACCGGCCGCCGGTGTCCTTGGGGTCCTCAAGTCCGCTCTCGCCCTGCACCACGGCCGTCTCCCGGCCAGCCTGCACTTCGAACAGCCCAACCCGCTCATCGACTTCACCGCCCTGCGCCTGGAGGTGGTCACGGCCGCACGCGACTGGCCAAAGGGTCCCCGCCATGCGGGCGTGAGCGGTTTCGGCTTCGGCGGCACGAACGTCCACCTGGCCCTGACGGAGGCCCCGCACCGGCGGGCCCTGACCGCGCCCCCCGAGGCGGGGGAAGCGCCGGGCGGGGCACCGGACGTCGCGTTCTGCTTCTCCGGGCACGGCTCCCAGTGGACCGGCATGGGCCGCGATCTGCTGGCCGAGCCGGTCTTCCGGGCGGAGCTCACCGAGGCCGACCGGGCCGTGGCCGCCGTGACGGGCTGGTCCGTCCTGGAGGAACTCGTCGCCGCGGACAGCCGGCTGGAACGCACCGAGGTGCTTCAGCCCGTGCTGTTCGCCCTGCAGGTGTCGCTGGCCCGCACCCTGCGGCGCTGGGGCGTCGCCCCCGACGTGGTGTTCGGCCAGAGCGTCGGTGAGGTCGCCGCCGCCGTCGTCGCCGGCGCGCTCACCCTGGAACAGGGCGCCCATGTGATCGGCGTGTGGTCGCGGCTCGTGGCCGAACGCGCCGTCGGCACCGGGTCGATGCTGGTGTGCGAGCTGACCGCGCAACGG
Source organism: Streptomyces durmitorensis (assembly GCF_023498005.1). Taxonomy (NCBI): domain Bacteria; kingdom Bacillati; phylum Actinomycetota; class Actinomycetes; order Kitasatosporales; family Streptomycetaceae; genus Streptomyces; species Streptomyces durmitorensis. The sequence continues at coordinate 64,383 of NZ_CP097290.1, forward strand.
GCCGCCGCCCTCGCGCAGGGCCGCGTCACCGTCGCGGGGCACCTCGCGCCGGACCAGGTCTGCCTGTCGGGAGCCACGGCCGCGCTCGCCGAGGTGGAGCGCGAACTGGGCGACGCCGGCATCCGGACGTACCGCGTGCACATCGACTACCCCTCGCACAGCACGGAGCTGGCTCCGCTCGCCGACGAACTCGTCGCGCGCCTGGGCACGTTGAGCCCGGCGGCGGCCTCGATCCCCTTCCTGTCCACGGTGACCGGCGACTACGTGGAGGGGACCGCGCTCGACGCACGGTACTGGGCCCGCAACATGTGCCGCCCGATGCTGCTCGACGAAGCTGTGCGCAGGCTGCCCCGGACCCCCGGGCGCCCGCTGCGCGTCGTGGAGATCGCCCCGCACCCGGTGGTGTCCAGGCCCGTGCGGCAGACGCTGTCCGACGCCGCGGACGACCTGGGCGACGAGACGAGGGTGCTGGCCGCGTGCCACCGGGACCGGCCCGCCGCCGAGACGCTGCAGGAGCTGCTGCACGCCCTGTGGTGCGACGGCGTCGACGTGGACTGGGCCGAGGCCACCGGCACCGCGCCGCAGACCGGCCGGGCCTGGCCGTGGGTCCTGTCCGCGAAGACCCCGGCGGCGCTGCGCGCCCAGGCCGCGGCTCTGCACGACCACGTCCGCGACCGTCCCGGTCTTTCCCTCGCCGATGTCGGCCACTCCCTGGCCACCACGCGCACGGCGTTCTCACACCGCGCGGTCGTGGTCGCCAAGGACCGGGACGGCTTCCTGCGGGAACTCGCCGCGCTGGCCGCGGACCGCACCGCGCCCGGCCTGGTCACCGGCGACGGCGCCGAGGCGGCCGACGCGGGCCGCGGTGCCGTCATGGTCTTTCCCGGGCAGGGCGCGCAGTGGGTCGGCATGGCCCGTGAACTGCTCGACCACTCACCGGTGTTCGCCGACGCCTACGCCGCGTGCGCGCGGGCCCTGGACGAGTTCGTCGACTGGTCGCCGACCGAGGCGCTCGATGACGAGGAAGCCCTGCTGCGGGTGGACGTGGTGCAGCCCGTGCTGTGGGCGGTGATGGTTTCGCTGGCCGAGCTGTGGCGCGCCCACGGAGTGCGGCCCGAGGTCGTGCTGGGGCATTCCCAGGGTGAGATCGCCGCGGCCTGCGTGGCCGGCGGTCTCTCCCTGGAGGACGGCGCCCGTGTCGTGGCGCTGCGGAGCCAGGCCATCGCGCGGTCCCTGGCCGGCCGCGGCGGCATGGTGTCGGTGGCCCTGCCGCGCACCGAGGTGGAGCGGCGCATCGCACGCTGGGACGGACGCCTGTCCGTGGCCGTGGTCAACGGCCCAGGACTGACCGCGGTGGCCGGTGCGTCCGACGCCCTGGACGAACTGCTGGAGCAGTGCGCTGCCGAGGACGTACGTGCGCGGCGTCTCGCCGTCGACTTCGCCTCCCACTCGCCCCAGATCGACACCCTGCGCGAGGAGTTGCTCGCGGCGCTCGCGCCCATCCGGCCGCGCTCCGCCGGGACACTCTTCTACTCGACGGTGACCGGCGGCCTCATGGACACGGCGGAGCTGGATGCCGAGTACTGGTTCTGCAACATGCGCAACACCGTGGAGTTCGCATCAGCCGTCGCCGCCCTCGCCGAGCGCGGGCACAGCCTGTTCGTGGAGGCCAGCCCGCACCCGGTGCTGACCCTGGCGGTCGAGGAGTCGGCGGGCGAGGCGGGCGTCACCGCGCTCAGCACCCTGCGCCGCCGCACCGACAGCACGGCCCGGTTCCTCTCCTCGGCGGCCGAGGCATGGGTGGGCGGCGCCGACGTGACGTGGCAGGCGTCCTTCACCGCGGCCGGTCCTCGCGGTCCGCGCACGGTCGACCTGCCGCCGTACGCGTTCCAGCGCAGGCGCCACTGGCTGGACCCGGACGAGAGCTCGCCCGCGTCGGCAGCGGCAGCGGCAGGGGACGCCGAGGACACGGAGTTCTGGTCCGCGGTGGAACGCGGCGACCTGGGTGCCCTCACCTCGTCCCTGGACGTCGACCCGGCTGCGGGCCTGGGCGACCTGATTCCCGCGCTGTCCGCGTGGCGGCGGCGCACCCGCGCGACGGCCGGGGTGCGCGACTGGCGGTACGAGATCACGTGGAAGCAGGTCGCCGACACCGCGGGACCGCCGCCTGCCGCGCCGTGGCTCGCCCTGCTGCCGGCGGGTGAGGCGCGGGCCGCCGAGGTGCTGCGGGGCCTGACGGACGCCGGTGTCGCCCTGATTCCGGTCGTCCTCGGCGACGAGGAGCGGGAACTGACCGCGAAGGCGCTGCGCAAGGCGCGCGAGGATCACGCGGCCCGCGCCGGGCAGGAGTTCGCCGGTGTCCTGTCGCTGCTGGCTCTCGCCACAGGAAGCGACCCGCGGCACTCGTCGGTGCCCGCCGGATACACAGCGACGCTGCGGGCCGTCCAGGCGCTCGGCGACGTGGAGCTCACCGCCCCGCTGTGGTGCGTGACGCGCGAAGCGACAGGAACCGGATCCGGCGACCACACCGTCGACCCCGCCCAGCGCATGATCTGGGGGCTGGGACGAGTGGCCGCCCTTGAGCACTCCGACCGGTGGGGCGGTCTGATCGACCTGCCGGGGACGCCGCACAGCGGCATGTGGCGGCAGCTGGCCGCACTGCTCGGTGGCGACGGCGCCGAGGACCAAGTCGCCGTGCGCGCCAACGGGGTACTGGCGCGCCGCCTGGTCCGTGCGGGAAAGCCGCCCCGCCGTACCTGGAGCCCCTCCGGGACCGTCCTGATCACCGGCGGCACGGGCGCGCTCGGCGGCCGTGTGGCGCGCTGGCTGGCCGAACAGGGGGCCCAGCGCCTGGTGCTGACCAGTCGTCGCGGCCCGGACGCGCCGGGCGCCGAGCAGCTCGTCGAAGAGCTGAGGGCACTGGGCGCCGACGTGGTCGTGGAGTCCTGTGACGTGGCGGACCGCGAACAACTGGGCGCGGTCCTGGACCGTGCCGCGGCGCACGGACCGCTCACCGCGGTGCTGCACACGGCGGCCGTCCTGGACGACGCGACGATCGACGCGCTCGACCCCGGCCAGGTGGAGCGGGTCCTGCGCGTCAAGGCGCAGGGCGCCTGGAACCTGCACGAGATGACGCAGGCGCACGACCTGTCGGCGTTCGTGCTGTTCTCGTCGTACGGGGCGACCGTCGGCATCCCCGGGCAGGGCAACTACGCCCCCGCCAACGCCTACCTCGACGGACTCGCCGAACTGCGCCACCTGCGGGGACTGCCCGCCACCTGTGTGTCATGGGGTGCCTGGGGCGGCGGCGGGCTGGCCGGCGGCGCCGTCCGGGGCATCCTGGAGCGGCACGGGGTGCCCGAGATGGACCCGGATCTCGCCCTGCTGGCCCTCCAGCAGGCCATCGACAGCGGACGGCCCTGCCAGACCGTGGCCGATGTGCGCTGGCCCCGGTTCCGCACGGCGTTCACGGCCGCCCGGCCGAGCCCGCTGCTCGCCGATCTGCCCGATGCCGTGGAGCTGGCCCGGGTGGGCTCCGCGCCCGCCGCAGTGGCGGGCCAGGACCAGGGCAAGCCGGATCTGCGCGGGCGTCTGGAGAGGCTGCCGCACGGACAGCGCACGGACGCCGTCCTGGAGGTGGTGCGCACGCACACCTCGGCCGTCCTTGGCTACCGCCCCGAGGAGCGGGTGCAGGACCGGTCCTTCAAGGAGCTCGGGTTCGACTCGGTGACCGCTGTCGAACTGCGGAACCGGCTGAACGCGGAGACCGGTCTGCGGCTGCCGGCCACGCTCGTCTTCGAGTATCCGACGCCGACCGCGCTGGCCGGCCACGTGCTGGCCGAACTCGACGTCGGCGCCGCTGCCGGGACGCAGCGGCCGATGGACGTCGACGCGCTGGAGGCTGCCGTCACAGCCCTGGACGCGACGGCTCTGGCCGCGGTGGACGCGGAGCGCCTGTGGGCCGTCTCCCGTTCTCTTCAGAAGATCCTCGTCCACGCCGGTGCCCGGCAGGCGCCCCCGGAGGAACCGCACGAGGCGCCGCAGGCGCTCGACGACGCGTCGGACGACGAGTTGTTCCAGTTCATCGATGAGAAGTTCGGACTCTGACATGGCGAACGAAGACAAGCTGCGCGACTACCTCAAGCGCGTCACCGGCGAACTGGACACGGCGCGGGAGCGACTGCGGCAGGCGGAGGCCAAGCACCGGGAGCCGATCGCCGTGGTGGCGATGAGCTGCCGGCTGCCGGGCGGCGTCGCATCGCCCGAGGACTTCTGGCGGCTGCTCGACGAGGGCACCGAGGCCATCGGCCCGTTCCCCGAGGACCGGGGCTGGGACACGAAGGGGCTCTACGACCCGGACCCGGACAACGCGGGAACCGTGTACGCCACCGGCGGCGGATTCCTCGACGAGGCGGCCGCGTTCGACGCGGACTTCTTCGGGATCTCGCCCCGCGAGGCCGTCGCGATGGATCCGCAGCAGCGGCTCCTCCTGGAGAACGCCTGGGAGGCGTTCGAGGGCGCGGGCATCACCGTGGAGTCGGTGCGGGGCCGGGCGACGGGTGTCTACATCGGCACCAACGGTCAGGACTACGCGGATCTGATCGGTGGCGGCAGCAGTGAGGGGCACGCTCTGACGGGCGCCGCCGCCAGTGTCCTGTCCGGACGCATCGCCTACGCGCTGGGCCTGCGGGGCCCGGCCCTGACCATCGACACGGCCTGCTCCTCCTCGCTGGTGGCGGTGCACCTCGCGGTGCAGGCGCTGCGGCGGGGCGAATGCTCGCTGGCGCTGGCAGGCGGGTCCACGGTGATGGCCACGCCGCACCTTCTCGTCGAGTTCAGCCGGCAGCGCGGCCTGGCGCCGGACGGGCGCTGCCGGGCCTTCTCCGACCACGCCGACGGCACCGGTTTCTCCGAGGGCAGCGGCATGCTGCTCCTGGAGCGGCTCAGCGACGCCCGCCGCAACGGCCACCGTGTGCTCGCCGTGGTCCGGGGCACCGCCGTCAATCAGGACGGTGCGTCCAACGGACTCACCGCGCCCAACGGGCAGGCACAGCAGGACGTGATCCGGGCCGCCCTGGCCGACGCCGGGCTCGGCGCCGCCGACGTCGACGCGGTGGAGGCACACGGCACCGGCACCCGGCTCGGCGACCCGATCGAGGCCCGCGCACTGATCGCCACGTACGGGGCGGCCCGCGGGCCGGGCGACCCGCTGTGGCTGGGCGGAGTGAAGTCCAACATCGGTCACACGCAGGCCGCCGCCGGAGTGGCGGGCATCATCAAGATGGTCCAGGCGCTGCGCCACGACCGGCTGCCGCGCACCTTGCACGCCCAGGAGCCGAGCACCCACGTCGACTGGTCCGGCGGCGGGGTGCGGCTGCTGTCGGAACCGGTGCCATGGACGCCTGGAGAGCGCGTGCGCCGCGCCGGTGTGTCCTCGTTCGGCATCAGCGGCACCAACGCGCACATCGTCCTGGAGGGCCCCGAGGGCAGTACGCCCGAGCCGGCACCGGACGCGGAGCCCGCGCAGGACACCGTCCGCCGCCCGGTCGTGCCGTGGCTGCTCTCCGGCCGGGACGAGAGCGCGCTGCGCGCACAGGCGCAGCGGCTCGCCGACTCCGTGACGGCCCGGCCCGCCACGGACGTGGTGGACGTGGCGTACTCGCTGGCGACCGCGCGCACCGCGTTCGGGCACCGGGCGGTGGCCGTGGGCGGCGACCCCGAGGAACTCCTGAGCGCCGTACGGGCGATCGCCGACGGCACCGCGGCCCCTGGCACCGACGCGCTGCCGGGCCGGACCGCGTTCGTCTTCCCCGGGCAGGGGGCCCAGCGGCCCGGCATGGGCCGGGAGCTGTACCGGGACTTCCCGGCGTTCGCCGCGGCCTTCGACGCGGTCTGCGCCGAACTCGACCCGCTGCTCGAACGACCGCTGCGGGACGTCGTGTTCGCCGAGCGCGGCACCCCCGGGGCGGAGCTCCTGGACCAGACCGGATGCACGCAGCCCGCGCTGTTCGCCGTAGAGGTGGCGCTGTTCCGGCTCATGGAGTCGTGGGGAGTCACCGCCGACTACGTGATGGGTCACTCGGTGGGCGAGCTGGCGGCCGCGCACGTGGCGGGCGTGCTCTCCCTCGCCGACGCCTGCGCCCTGGTCGCCGCCCGCGGCCGGCTGATGCAGGCCCTGCCCGCCGGGGGAGCGATGCTCGCCGTCAAGGCACCCGAAGCGGAGGTGGCGCCGCTGCTCGCGGGCCACGCGCACGCGGCGGGCGTGGCCGCGGTGAACGGTCCCGACTCAGTGGTGATCTCCGGGCCCGCCGAAGCCATCGACGCGGTGGCCGCCGAACTGGCCGCCCGCGGCACCAAGTCACGGCGGCTGACCGTCTCGCACGCCTTCCACTCGCCGTTGATGGACCCGATGCTCGCCGACTTCGCCGCGGTGGCACGGCGCATGACGTACCACGCGCCGACGCTCGGTCTGATCGGCAACCTCACGGGCGAGCTCGTCGTCGACGAGGTGCGTGACCCGGACTACTGGGTGCGGCACGTGCGTGAGTCCGTCCGGTTCGCCGCCGGCACCCGTGCGCTGACCTCTGCGGGGGTGACCCGCTTCGTGGAACTCGGCCCGGACGCCACCGCCGCCGCGATGGTGCAGGACTGCCTGGCCGACCAGGGCGTCGAGGACACGACGGCAGTGGTGGCGCTCCTGCACCGCGAGCGCCCGGAGACGCGGACGCTGATCAGCGCGGTCGCCCGCGCGCACGTCCACGGCGTCGCCGTCGACTGGGAACGGTTCTTCGCGGGCATGGGCGCGGACCAGGTGGAGCTGCCGACGTACGCCTTCCAGCGGGCGCGGTACTGGCCCGAGCCCTCGGCCGCCGCGACCGACACCGCGGCCCTGGGCCTCGGCGATCCCGCCCACCCGTGGCTGGGCGCGCTCACGGCGTCCGCCGACGGCTCCTGCCACATCTTCACCGGCCGGCTCTCGCTCGCCGAGCATCCCTGGATCGCCGACCACACGGTCTTCGGCCGGGCGGTGGTGCCGGGCACCGGACTTCTGGAACTGGCCCTGGCCGCCGCGCACCGGTCGGGCGCCGCCGGCGTGGCCGACCTCACCCTGGTGGCGCCGCTCGTGCTGCCCGCCGACGAGGCGGTGCACGTCCAGGTCGTCGTCGGCGGCGGTTCCGCCGCCGAGAGCGGACCGCGGACGGTGACGGTGCACAGCCGCAGCGCGGCCGGCGCCGATGGCCTTGACGACTGGACGCTGCACGCCACGGGCGAGCTGAACCCGGCTCCCGTGGACGCGTCCGGTGGCTTCGCCTGGGCCGGCCAGTGGCCGGTGCCGGGTGCGCAACCGGTCGCCATGGACGGCTTCTACGAGTGGTTCCAGGACAAGGGAATCGACTACGGCCCGGCGTTCAGGGGCACCGCGGCACTGTGGCGGCAGGGCGACACGGCGTACGGCGTGGTGCGGCTGCCCGGCCAGGGCAGCGCCACGGACGGGTTCGGGCTGCATCCGGCGCTGCTGGACGCGGCGTTGAACGTGATGAGGGCCGTGTCGGTGGACGACAACACGGACGGGCAGGACGGCGTGCTGCTGCCGTTCGCCTGGTCGGGCGTCGAGTTGTACGCCACCGGCGCCCGCGAACTGCGCGTACGGGTCGACGTCCGTGACACCGCCGCCGGCCGGCATCTGACGGTCGAGGCCGCCGACGCCACCGGCACCCCGGTCGCCCGCGTGCAGGGCCTGGAACTGCGCCGGGCCACCGCCGCGCAGATCACGGCGGCCGTGGCGGACACCGCCGCACGGGACCTGCATGAGCTTCGGCTGCGGCCGGTGCCCCGCCCCCACGCATCGGCGCAGCGGCCCGCCACCGTCGTCCTGGGCGGCGAGGGACGCATCGCCGAAGCGCTCGACTCCCCCGCCGTGCCCTCCTTCGACGCGCTGTCGGCCACCTTGGACGGTGGTACGCCGCCGCGGCGCGTCCTCGTCGACGCGACGGGCCTCATCGACCGCTCCGACGAGGAGGTGACGCAGGCGGCGGCCGACGCCTTGGCACTGCTCAACCGGCTGCTCGGCGAACCCCGCCTGGAAGAGGCGGAACTGGTGTGGGTGACGCGGACGGCACCGAGCCCGTACGACGACCTGGCCGCGGACGCAGGCGCGGACGCAGGCGCCGACGGCCGGGGCCTCGCTCCGGCGTCGCTGCGCGGCCTGCTGCGCACCGCCCGCAGCGAGTACCCGGACCGGTCGCTGCGCACCGTCGAGATCAGCGGCGCGCACAGCGGTTCGGCATCCGAGTCGCTGCCGCACGCCTTGGACGTGCCCGACGAACCGGAGCTCGTGGTCCGTGGCACGGACGTGTTCGCACCGCGCCTGGTGCGCGCCGAAGCATCGGCGCCCGACGTGCCGGCTCCGCCCCTGGACCCGGACGGCACGGTCCTGCTCACCGGCGGCACCGGCGAGCTGGGACGGGCCGTGGCCCGGCATCTGCTGCGGGAGCACGGCGCACGCCGTCTCGTCCTGACGTCCCGGCAGGGTCCCGACGCCCCGGGCGCCGACGCCCTGGTGCACGAACTGACCGCGGCGGGCGCGCTGAGCGTGCGGCTCGCCGCCTGCGACGTGGCGGACCGGGACGCGGTGGCACAGCTCCTGTCCGGCATCGACCCGGCACACCCGCTCACCGGCGTGGTGCACCTGGCCGGTGTTCTCGACGACGGCCTGGTGACGGCGCAGAACGGCGAGCGCCTGGCACGCGTCTTCGCGCCGAAGGTGCACGGCGCACTGCACCTCGACGAACTGACACGGGGGCAGAACCTGGCGGCGTTCGTGCTCTTCTCCTCGGCCGCCGGTGTGCTCGGCACGGCGGGCCAGAGCACCTATGCCGCCGCCAACACCGTCCTGGACGCCTTGGCCGCCCGGCGCCGGCAGCGCTCCGAGACGGCGCACAGCCTCGCCTGGGGCCTGTGGCAGCAGAGCGGAACCGGCATGACCGCCCACCTCGGCACGGCCGAACTGTCCCGGATGCGGCGGCAGGGCATCGCTCCGATCCCGGTGGAGGACGGTCTGCGGCTCCTCGACGAGGCACTGTGCCGACCGCAGCAGCCGAACCTGGTGCCGCTGCGGCTCGACACCGCCGCGGCCGCCCGCCACCTCGGCGAGGGTGGCCAGGTCGCCCCGGTGCTGCGCGCGCTGGTGCGGCAGCCGGAACTGCCCCGAGCGGCGGCGGGGCCGTCCGCCGCGGACCCGGCGTCACTGCGCCAGCGGCTCGAACCGCTGACCGTGGAGCGCAGGACCCGACTGGCCACCGAGGCCGTGCTGGAGGAGGCCGCCGCGGTGCTCGGGCTGAGCAACCCGACGTCCGTCTCGGCGGACCAGGTCCTGAAAGACCTCGGCCTCGACTCGCTGATGGCGGTGGAGCTGCGCCGCCGGATCGCCGCACGGGCCGGTGTGCGGCTGCCGTCGACACTGGCGTTCGACTACCCGACTCCGGCCGCCATCGCCGGACTCATCCTGACCCGGCTCGACCTCGCGGCCGACCCGCAGAGCACGGCAACGGCCGAGGACCCCGACACCGTCCTGGCCCGGGTCCTCGGCCGTGTGTCGGCGGACGACCTGCACCGCAGCGGCCTGTTGGAACTCCTCGTGGACCTCGCCGACCGCACGAACTCCCCGGACCCGGACGGCGCGCAGGTCGGCCCGGCCGCCCGGTCCGCATCCCCGTCCGGCACACCCCGTCCCGTGGAGCGGTCCGTCGACGACATCAACGCGGAGCTCGACAGCCTGCTGGCCTCGGTCGGCGACGAGGCCTTCTGACATGCGCCCGATGGGCCCCCTGCGGCCCACCCACGTATTCGAACCGTTCTCCGTCCTGCTCGCCTAGAAAGGCCGACCGATGAGTACTCCGCCCTCCGACCGGATGGAAGCCGCCCTGCCCGCGATCCGTCTGCTCCAGAAGCGTGCGGCCGATCTGGAGGCCCAGCGCACGGAGCCGATCGCTGTGGTGTCGATGGCCTGCCGCCTGCCGGGGGGCATCGGGACGCCGGAGGCGTTCTGGGACCTGCTGTCGCGCGGCGGGGATGCGGTGGGGGGTCTGCCCAAGCGGTGGGAGAGCCTGGGTCTGTACGACCCGGACCCGCAGTCCCCCGGCAAGTCCTATGCCCGCGAGGGCGGGTTCATCGAGGACATCGAGGGCTTCGACGCCGAGTTCTTCGGCATCTCCCCGCGTGAGGCGCAGTCGATGGACCCGCAGCAGCGGATCGTCCTGGAGACGGCATGGGAGGCACTGGAGAGGTCGGGCACCCGCCCCAGCACCCTCAACGAGTCCCGCACGGGCGTCTACCTGGGCACCATGGGCTCCGACTACGACGCCCTGACCCACTACGATCTGGACGCCCTCGACGGCTATATGAGCTCGGGCAACGCGAGCAGTGTGCTGTCGGGCCGTGTCTCCTACGCGCTGGGCCTTCAGGGTCCGGCCGTCACGGTGGACACGGCGTGCTCGTCGTCGCTGGTCGCCCTGCACCTCGCGGTCTCCGCGCTGCGTACCCGGGAGTGCGGGCTCGCCCTCGCGGGTGGTGTCACCGTCATGTCGACGCCGGCGACGTTCGTGGAGTTCAGCCGCCTCAAGGGCCTTTCGGCCGACGGCCGTTGCAGGAGCTTCTCCGCCGATGCCAACGGGGTTGGCTGGGCCGAGGGCGCAGGCATCGTGGTTCTCAAGCGGTTGTCGGATGCCGAGCGTGACGGTGACCGTGTGCTGGCCGTGATCCGGGGAAGCGCGGTCAACCAGGACGGCCGCAGCCAGGGTCTGACCGCCCCCAACGGCCCCTCGCAGCAGCGGGTGGTGCAGGACGCGCTGGCCGCGGCCCGTCTGTCGCCGGACGACATCGACGTGATCGAGGCGCATGGCACGGGCACCAGCCTGGGTGACCCGATCGAGGCCGGAGCGTTGGCGGAGGTCTTCGGCCCCACGCGTACGGCCGAACGGCCGCTGCTGCTGGGTTCGTCGAAGTCGAACATCGGCCACGCCCAGGCGGCAGCGGGCGTCATCGGCGTGATCAAGACAGTGCTGGCCCTCCAGCACGACACCCTGCCCAAGACCCTGCACGCCGACCGCCCCAGCCCCCACATCGAGTGGGAGGACTCGGGCCTGGAACTTCTCCAGGACGCCCGCCCCTGGGAGCGCGGCGAGCGAGCCCGCCGGGCAGGCATCTCCTCCTTCGGTCTCAGCGGTACGAATGCGCATGTGGTGATCGAGGAGGCGCCTGCTGTCGAGGTGGCTGAGGCGGTCGAGGTGCCTGAGGTTGTTGAGGGTCCTGGGCTTGCGTTGCCGGTTGTGGTGTCGGGGCGGAGTGAGGCTGCGCTGCGGGAGCAGGCGGGGCGGTGGGCGGACTGGCTGGAGAGTCACGGCGAGGTCCCGCTTGCCGATGTGGCCGCGACGGCTGCTCTGCATCGCACTCATTTCGATGCGCGTGCGGCGGTGTTGGCGGAGTCGGTGGAGCAGGCCGCAGAGACGCTGCGGTTGGTTGCTGCGGGTCAGGCGGATGAGCGGGCCGTTACGGGGACGGCTGGGCTGGGCGGTAAGACGGTGTTCGTCTATCCCGGTCAGGGCAGTCAGTGGACGGGTATGGGCCGTGACCTGCTGGCCCAGTCGCAGGTCTTTGCCGACACTGTTGATGCGTGTGATGCCGCGTTGAGGCCGTTCACAGGCTGGTCGGTGCGGGAGGTCCTCACCGGTGAGGGAGGAGATCACCCGCCGCTGGACCGGGTGGATGTCATCCAGCCCGCCCTGTTCGCCATGGGGATCGCCCTCTCCGCGCTGTGGCGCTCACGCGGTGTGGAGCCCGATGCGGTCATCGGCCATTCCCAGGGCGAAGTCGTCGCCGCCGTCGTGGCTGGTGCGCTCACCTTGGAGCAGGGTGCGCAGATCGTCGCGCAGCGTTCGCAGGCGGTGCGTACCTGCTCCGGCCAGGGCGGGATGGCTTTGATCGAGCGTCCGCAGGCGGAGGTTGAGGAGTTCATCGCCCCCTACGGCGAAGCCCTCTCCATCGCCGCGGTCAACACCGCCACCTCGACGGTGGTCTCCGGTGAAGCCGCAGCGCTGGACCAGCTGGTGGCCGAGCTGCAAGGGCGCGACGTCTATGCCCGCAAGGTCAATGTCGACTACGCCTCCCACCACGCCCAGATGGATCCCCTCCTGCCGGATCTGGCGGCGGGTTTCACCAACATCACCCCCACCCGCACGGACACGGCGTTCTACTCCACGGTCACCGGGGAGCTGACCGAGGGTACGGATCTTGATGGCGGTTACTGGTGCCGCAACCTGCGCAAGACGGTCCGCTTCGACCAGGCCCTGACCCGTCTCCTGGACGATCACCACACCACCTACATCGAGATCAGCGCCCACCCCGTGCTGTCGATGCCGCTGACCAATGCTGCTGCCGAGCATGACGGCATCGTGATCGGCACCCTCACCCGCAACCACGGGTCCCTGGCCCAGCTCCTGCGCAACCTCAGCCTCCTGCACGTCCAGGGCCACCCCACTCCCTGGGACCAGATCCTCCCCACTCCCACCGGGCAGGTTCTTCTGCCCACCTACGCCTTCCAGCACGAACACTTCTGGCTGGACCCCACCCACACTCCTCAGGACACCACTTCCCTGGGCCTGCATGCTTCGGCGCATCCCTGGCTGGGTGCTGCGACCGCGCTGGCCAACGGTGAGGGTCATCTCCTCACCGGACGCCTCTCCCCTGCCCAGCACCCCTGGCTCACCGACCACACCGTCTACAACACCCCCCTCCTCCCCGGCACCGGACTACTGGACCTCGCGTTCGCCGCTGCCCGTGAGGTCGGGGCGGCCGGCGTCGGAGAGCTGACGCTGACCGAACCGCTGGTGGTGCGGGATGCCGTGCGGATACAGGTTGTGGTCGGCCCGGAGTTGGACGGTCGTCGGTCGCTGGCCGTCTACAGCCAGTCGGAGGACTCGCTGGGCGGCGTGTGGCGTCGGCACGCGACGGGCGACCTCGTGGCGGTCTCGCCGGACGACGGTTCCGGCTCGGACGCGCTCACACAGTGGCCGGTCGCGGGTGCCGAACGCGTGGAACTCGACGGGTACTACGACCGGTTCGAGACGCAGGGCCTCGGGTACGGACCGGCGTTCCGGGGACTGCGGGAGCTGTGGCGTGACGGGGACCGAGCCTTCGGCCTCGTACGCCTTCCCGAGGAGGCCGGCCCGGGTGAGTTCGGCGTGCACCCGGCACTGCTCGACGCCGCCCTGCATGTCATCGCGGCGCTGCGCGACGGGGACGACTCCGTGGTACTGCCCTTCGAGTGGAGCGGCGCGGAGCTGCTGGCCGGGGGTGGTACGGAACTGCGGGTCGAGGTCGAGCTCGACCGGGCGGCGTCCGTCGCCCGCATCAGGGCGGTGGACACCGCGGGGCACCCGGTCCTGTCGGTGCGGGAGCTGCGGCTGCGCGAGGTGACCTCCGATCAGATACGGGTCGCCGAGCGGGTGGAGCACCTGTACCGGGTGGCGTTCGAGCCGCTGCGCCAGGCGGGCGCGGACGTGGCCACTGCCGGTGACGACGGCGCGGACGTGCTCGACGGTGCGGTCGTTCTCGGTGACCGGTCCGAGCTCGGTGCCGCGCTCGGCCTCGACACGGCCGCCGACGTGGACGAGCTGCTGGCCGGGGAGTCCGTACCGGGTCTCGTCCTGGTCGACGCGACGCGTTCCGTGGCGGGCGAGAGCGGTGCCACGCAGGTGGCCACCGCTGCCCTGACCACGCTTCAGAGCCTTCTCGGTGAGCCTCGCCTCGCGTCGACGGCGCTGGTTTGGGTGACGCGCCGGGCCGTGGGTGACGGTGTGGCCGACCTGGCGCACTCCCCGCTGTGGGGGCTGGTCCGGGCCGCCGCGAACGAGTACAGCGAGCGCTCCCTGCGTCTGGTGGATCTGGATGCCGGGGTGGTGGACGCGGAACTGCTGGAGCAGGCGGTCGCGGTCGAGGGTGAGCCCGAGATCGTGCTGCGCGACGGCCACATCCTCGTCGCCCGCCTGACCCGCACCGAGCAGCCCGAGCAGCCCGAGCAACCTGGGCAACCTGGGCAGCTCGACCAGCCCCAGGCCCCGCGCTTCGATCTCGATGGCACGGTCCTGATCACTGGTGGTACTGGTGAGTTGGGCAGGCAGCTGGCCACCCACCTGGTTCGTGAGCACGGCATCCGCCATCTGACGCTGACCTCGCGTCGGGGTGCCGAGGCTCCCGGTGCTGAGGAGTTGGTCGCGGCTCTGACCGAGGCCGGGGCTGACACCGTTGACCTCCGGGCCTGCGACATCAGCGACCACCAGCAGACAGCCGCTCTCATCGGCGCGCTGGAACGCCCTCTCACCGGTGTCTTCCACCTGGCGGGCACTCTCGACGACGGTCTCATCACCGCCCAGACCCCTCAGCGTCTGGAGAAGGTACTTGCCCCCAAGGTCGATGGTGCCCTGCATCTCCACACGCTGACCGCCGATCACGACCTGGCCGCCTTCGTACTGTTCTCCTCCGCCGCCGGAATCTTCGGTACGGCGGGGCAGAGCACCTACGCGGCGGCCAACACCTTCCTCGACGCGTTGGCCGAACGCCGTCACGCGCAGGGGAAGGTCGCCACCAGCCTCTCCTGGGGGCTGTGGCAGCAGGCGGGCATCGGCATGACCGCCCACCTCGGTGACACCGAACTCGCCGAGATCCGTCGCCAGGGCATCGGTTCGCTGTCGGAGGCGGAGGGTCTGCGGCTGCTCCACGCCGCGCTCGCCCAGCCGCATGCGCACCTCGCCCCGGTGAAGTTGGAGCTGGCCGAGTTGCAGCGATCCGCGGACCGGGGTGGCGAGGTCACGCCGAGGTTCCGCGGGCTCGTGCGGCCGCGGCTGCGGCAGGCGGGCCGGGCGGCGGCACGGCCGTCAGCGCTCCGGGACCGCCTGGCCGCCCTGTCCGCCGCCCAGCGGCACCAGGATCTGACGCGTCTGGTGTGCGACGAGGCGGCGATCGTCCTCGGCGTGTCCGACGCCGCAGGCCTCGGTCCGGACCAGGTCCTGAAGGATCTGGGCATCGACTCGGTGATGGCGGTCGAACTGCGCCGTCGCCTGTCGGCAGCGACGGACACCGCCCTGCCCGCGACGCTCGCCTTCGACTACCCCACTCCCACCGCCATCGCCGGACTCCTCCTCGACAAGCTCGACCTGACGAACGCTCCCCAGCGGACGGCCACCCCGCGCCGCACTCGCCGCGCAGGAGCGGACGAACCCATCGCGGTGGTGTCGATGTCCTGCCGCCTGCCCGGTGGCATCAACACCCCTGAGGACTACTGGCAGTTGTTGGTCAGTGGCGGGGATGCGGTGGGGGGTCTGCCCAAGCGGTGGGAGAGCCTCGGTCTGTACGACGCGGACCCGGAGGCGCTCGGCAAGTCCTACGCCCGCGAGGGCGGGTTCATCGACGACGTCGAGGGCTTCGACGCGGAGTTCTTCGGGATCACGCCGCGTGAGGCGCAGTCGATGGATCCGCAGCAGCGGATCGTCCTGGAGACCGTGTGGGAGGCCCTGGAGAGGTCGGGCATCCGCCCCGAGACGCTCGCGGAATCCCGCACGGGTGTCTACCTGGGCACGATGGGCTCCGACTACGACAACCCCCACAACCACGACTACGAGGCTCTCGACGGCTACCTCGGCACGGGCAACACGAGCAGTGTCCTGTCCGGCCGCGTGTCGTACACCCTCGGTCTGCAGGGCCCCGCCCTGACCGTGGACACGGCGTGCTCGTCGTCGCTGGTCGCCACTCACCTCGGTGTGACCGCGCTGCGCAACGGCGAGTGCGACACCGCCTTGGCCGGTGGCGTGACGGTCATGTCGACGCCCGCTCTCTTTGTGGAGTTCAGCCGCCTGAAGGGCATGGCCGCGGACGGCCGTTGCAAGAGCTTCTCCGCCGACGCCGATGGTGCCGGCTGGGCCGAGGGCGCGGGCGTACTGGTCCTGAAGCGGCTCTCGGATGCCGAGCGTGATGGTGACCGTGTGCTGGCCGTGATCCGGGGCAGTGCGGTCAACCAGGACGGCCGCAGCCAGGGCCTGACGGCCCCCAACGGTCCCTCGCAACAGCGTGTGGTGCAGGATGCGCTGGCCGCGGCCCGTCTGTCGCCGGATGACATTGACGCGATTGAGGCGCACGGCACGGGCACCAGCCTGGGTGACCCGATCGAGGCCGGAGCGTTGGCGGAGGTCTTCGGTCCTACGCGTACGGCTGAACGGCCGTTGCTGCTGGGTTCGTCGAAGTCGAACATCGGTCACGCCCAGGCGGCGGCCGGAGTCGCGGGCGTCATCAAGATGATCCTGGCCCTCCAGCACGGCACCCTGCCCAAGACCCTGCACGCCGATGAGCCCAGCTCTCACATCGAGTGGGAGGACTCCGGGCTGGAACTTCTCCAGGACGCCCGTCCCTGGGAGCGCGGCGAGCGGACTCGCCGGGCAGGTATCTCCTCGTTCGGTCTCAGCGGTACGAATGCGCATCTGATCCTGGAGGAAGCACCCGCCGTCGAGACCACGCAGACGGTTGAGGGTCCTGGGCTTGCGTTGCCGGTTGTGGTGTCGGGGCGGAGTGAGGCTGCGCTGCGGGAGCAGGCGGGGCGGTGGGCGGATTGGCTGGAGAGTCACGGCGAGGTCCCGCTTGCCGATGTGGCCGCGACGGCCGCTCTGCACCGCACCCACTTCGACACCCGCGCCGCCGTCCTGGCCTCGTCAGCCGATGAGGCGGTGGCCGGACTTCGGGCGGTTGCTGCGGGTCAGGCGGATGAGCGGGCCGTTACGGGGACGGCTGTGCCGGGTGGTAAGACGGTGTTCGTCTATCCCGGCCAGGGCAGCCAGTGGACCGGCATGGGCCGTGACCTGCTGGCCCAGTCACAGGTCTTCGCCGACACCGTTGACGCCTGCGATGCCGCGTTGCAGCCGTTCACCGGCTGGTCGGTGCGTGAGGTCCTCGTCGGTGAGGGAGGAGAGCATCCGCCGCTGGACCGGGTGGATGTCATCCAGCCCGCCCTGTTCGCGATGGGTGTTGCTCTGTCTGCGCTGTGGCGCTCACGTGGTGTGGAGCCCGATGCTGTCATCGGCCACTCCCAGGGCGAAGTCGTCGCCGCCGTCGTGGCTGGTGCGCTCACCCTGGAGCAGGGTGCGCAGATCGTCGCCCAGCGTTCGCAGGCGGTGCGTACCTGCTCCGGCCAGGGCGGGATGGCCCTGATCGAGCGTCCGCAGGCGGAGGTTGAGGAGTTCATCGCCCCCTACGGCGAAGCCCTCTCCATCGCCGCGGTCAACACCGCCACCTCCACGGTGATCTCCGGCGAAGCCGAAGCACTGGATGAGATCGTCGCCCGCCTGACCGAGGACGGTGTCTATGCCCGCAAGGTCAATGTCGACTACGCCTCCCATCACGCCCACATGGACCCCCTCCTGCCCGGCCTTGAGGTGGGCTTCACCAACATCACCCCCACCCGCACGGACACGGCGTTCTACTCCACGGTCACCGGGGAGCTGACCGAGGGCACGGATCTCGATGGCGGTTACTGGTGCCGCAACCTGCGCAAGACCGTCCGCTTCGACCAGGCCCTGACCCGTCTCCTGGACGATCACCACACCACGTACATCGAGATCAGCGCCCACCCCGTGCTGTCGATGCCGCTGACCAATGCGGCCGCCGAGCATGACGGCATCGTGATCGGCACCCTGACCCGTAACCACGGGTCCCTGGCCCAGCTCCTGCGCAACCTCAGCCTCCTGCACGTCCAGGGCCACCCCACCCCCTGGGAGCAGATCCTCCCCACCACCAGCCCCACCAGCCAGGTCCTCCTGCCCACCTACCCCTTCCAGCACGAACACTTCTGGCTGGAGTCCACGAGCCGTGGCACCAACCCCGGCTCACTCGGCCTGGACGCTTCCGCGCATCCCTGGCTGGGTGCTGCCACCGCGCTGGCCAACGGTGAGGGTCATCTCCTCACCGGACGTCTCTCCCCTGCCCAGCACCCCTGGCTCACCGACCACACCGTCTACAACACTCCCCTCCTCCCCGGCACCGGACTACTGGAGCTGGCCTGGACCGCAGCCACCGAAACCGGCGCCGCACGAGTCGAGGAACTCACCCTCGCCGAACCCCTCGTACTCCCCGAACCCGGCGACAACAACAGCCACATACGCCTCCAGGTCACCGTCGGTGCGGCCGAGGTGGACGGACGGCGTCCGCTCTCGGTGCACAGTCGGCGGGAGGACACCCAGGAGGAGTGGACCTGCCACGCCACCGGTCTGCTCGGTGCCGACGCGGTCGACGCCGGTCTCCAGGGAGGCGGCGATGCCGGCGGGTCGGGTCGGGAGTTCGCCGAGCTGGCGCGCTGGCCTGTAGCCGGTGCGGAACCGCTGGACGTGGCCGCCTTCTACGAGCGGTACGCGGCGCAGGGAGTGGGGTACGGTCCGGCGTTCCGGGGCGTGACCGAGCTGTGGCACCGGCAGGGCAGCGCCTTCGCTCTGGTCCGGCTGCCGGACGGGCTCGACGGGTCCGCGTACGGCGTGCATCCGGCGCTGCTCGACGCGGCGGTCCAGACGCTCGCGGCGGCGCGTGACGCGAACGCCGCGGCCGGTACGGAGCCGGATCAGGTACTGCTGCCGTTCGAGTGGAGCGACGCCGAGCTGCATCGTGCCGGCGCCTCCGAACTGCGCGTGCGCGCCGACTGGGACCAGGACACTGCCGAGGGCAGCGTCTGGGTGGTGGACGCCACCGGGAGCCCGCTGGCCTCGGCCCGGCTGCGGGCCAGGGCGGCGACGCCGGACCAGATCCGCGCGAGCCGCCCGGTGGAGCACCTCTACCGGGTGGAGTTCCAGGCCGCGCCCCTGCCCACCGGGGCGGAGGCACCGGCCACCTGGGTCGTCGGCAGCGGAGACCGTCTCGCACAGGCGCTCGGCGCGCACCGGGTGGTCGATCTGGCCGCACTGGCCGCCGAGCTGGAGAACGCGGACGGACATCCTTCCCGCCTCGTTCTGGATGTGACCGGCAAGGTACCGGGAGACAGCGCGCAGGCGGCACGGCAGCTGGCGGCGGACACGTTTGAGGCCTTGCGGCTGGCCCTGGACGATGCGCGTCTGGAGACCACCGAACTGGTCTGGGTCACCCGAGAGTCGGTCGTGGCCGTGCCGTCCGACGGCGTGCCCGACCTGGCGCAGGCACCTCTGTGGGGCATCCTCCGCGTCGCCCGCAACGAGCACCCCGAGCGGCCGATCCGCCTGGTCGATCTGAGCGCCGATGAATCCGACACGGACGTACTGGCCCGTGTGCTCGGTATCGAGGGCGAGCCGGAGCTCGTGGTCCGGCAAGGTGTTCCGTACGTGCCTCGCCTGGCCCGAGTCGGGCATGGGGACGGCGGTGAGACGGGCGCTGCGCGCTTCGATCTCGATGGCACGGTCCTGATCACCGGTGGCACCGGTGAGTTGGGCAGGCAGCTGGCCACCCACCTGGTTCGTGAGCACGGCATCCGCCATCTGACGCTGACCTCGCGCCGGGGAGCCGATGCGCCTGGTGCCGAGGAGTTGGTCGCGGCTCTGACCGAGGCCGGGGCCGACACCGTTGACCTCCGGGCCTGCGACATCAGCGACCACCAGCAGACAGCCGCTCTCATCGGCGCGCTGGAACGCCCTCTCACCGGTGTCTTCCACCTGGCGGGGACTCTCGATGACGGTCTTATCACTGCCCAGACCCCTCAGCGTCTGGAGAAGGTACTTGCTCCCAAGGTCGATGGTGCCCTGCATCTCCACACGCTGACGGCCGATCACGACCTGGCTGCCTTCGTACTGTTCTCCTCCGCCGCCGGTGTCCTTGGCGGTGCGGGGCAGAGCACGTATGCGGCGGCCAACACCTTCCTTGACGCGTTGGCCGAGCACCGTCACGCGCAGGGGAAGGTCGCCACCAGTCTCTCCTGGGGGCTGTGGCAGCAGGCGGGCATCGGCATGACCGCGCACCTCGGCGACGCCGAGCTGGCCCGCATGCGCCGTCAGGGCGTCACTGCCCTCACCACCGAACAGGCCCTCCGCCTCCTCGACACCACCCTCACCACCGGCCACCCCCACACCGTGCCCGTGAAGCTCGACCTGGGCGCGGTGCGCCGTGAGGCCGAGCGGAGCGGTGACATGCCCGCCCTCCTCCGCGGCTTGGTGCGGGCGAGGCAGCGCCGGGCCGGTGCGGCAGCGGCTCCGGGCGCACTGCGCGACCGGCTGGCCGCGCTGCCCGAGGAGGAGCGGCACGCATCGGTGATGGAGGTGGTGCGGCGCGAGGTCGCCGTCGTCCTGGGCATCGCGGATGGCGCGAGCGTCGGCGCCCAGCAAGTACTCAAGGATCTCGGCATCGACTCGGTGATGGCGGTCGAACTGCGCCGCCGTCTGTCGGCCGAGACCGGGGTGTCGCTGCCCGCGACCCTCGCCTTCGACTACCCCACCCCCACCGCCATCGCCGGACTCCTCCTCGGCAAGCTCGAACTGGGCGGCGCCGGTTCGGGGGCCTCGGCACCTCGCCTCACGAAGAACCAGATCGACGCACTCGTGGAACTGCTGCGTTCCGCGACGCCGGAACAGCTCGCAACGCAAGGCCTCGTCGCCAGCTTCGGCGACCTGCACACGGCGCTGTCGAAGACGGCTGCCGCCGAGCCCGGCGAACCCGACATGGACGCCGCGGACGTCGCGGACGGCAGTCAAGAAGACCTTCTCGAATTCCTGGACCGCAAGTTTGGAGTGGGCAAGTGAGCGCTACCGACGTGCAGAAGCTCGAGACCTATCTGCGACGTACGACGAACGCGCTGCTGCAGGCCGAGAACGACCTCGCCTCGGAGCGCGCCGCGAAGACGGAGCCGATCGCGGTGGTGTCGATGTCGTGCCGCCTGCCCGGTGGCATCAACACCCCTGAGGACTACTGGCAGTTGTTGGTCAGTGGCGGGGATGCGGTGGGGGGCCTGCCCAAGCGGTGGGAGAGCCTTGGCCTGTACGACGCGGACCCGGAGGCGGTCGGCAAGTCCTATGCCCGCGAGGGCGGTTTCATCGACGACATCGAGGGCTTCGACGCCGAGTTCTTCGGCATCTCCCCGCGTGAGGCGCAGTCGATGGACCCGCAGCAGCGGATCGTCCTGGAGACGGCATGGGAGGCACTGGAGCGCGCGGGCATCCGCCCCGAGACGCTCTCGGAGTCCCGCACCGGCGTCTACCTGGGCACGATGAGCTCCGACTACGGCAAGCAGACGGGCCTCGGCGACCTGGACGGGTACGTCAGTACGGGCAATGCGAGCAGTGTGGTGTCGGGCCGTGTCTCCTACGCGCTGGGCCTTCAGGGTCCGGCCGTCACGGTGGACACGGCGTGCTCGTCGTCGCTGGTCGCCACCCACCTCGGCGTGACCGCGCTGCGCAACGGTGAGTGCGACACCGCCCTCGCCGGTGGCGTGACGGTCATGTCGACGCCCGCTCTCTTTGTGGAGTTCAGCCGCCTGAAGGGCATGGCCGCGGACGGCCGTTGCAAGAGCTTCTCCGCCGACGCCGATGGTGCCGGCTGGGCCGAGGGCGCGGGCGTACTGGTCCTGAAGCGGCTCTCGGATGCCGAGCGTGATGGTGACCGCGTGCTGGCCGTGATCCGGGGCAGCGCGGTCAATCAGGACGGCCGCAGCCAGGGCCTGACCGCCCCCAACGGCCCCTCGCAGCAGCGGGTGGTCCAGGACGCACTCACCGCCGCCCGCCTCACCCCCGACGACATCGACGCCATCGAGGCGCATGGCACCGGCACCAGCCTGGGCGACCCCATCGAGGCCGGAGCACTCGCCGAGGTCTTCGGCCCCACGCGTACGGCCGAACGGCCCCTGTTCCTGGGTTCGTCGAAGTCGAACATCGGCCACGCCCAGGCGGCGGCCGGAGTCGCGGGCGTCATCAAGATGATCCTCGCTCTTCAGCACGGCACCCTGCCCAAGACGCTGCACGCCGATGAGCCCAGCTCTCACATCGAGTGGGAGGACTCGGGCCTGGAACTTCTCCAGGACGCCCGTCCCTGGGAGCGCGGCGAGCGGACTCGCCGGGCGGGTATCTCGTCGTTCGGTCTCAGCGGTACGAATGCGCATCTGATCCTGGAGGAAGCCCCCGCCGTCGAGACCACGCAGACGGAGGGCACGGACGCACCGCATCTCCCGGTGCCCATCCTCCTGTCGGGCCGGGACGAGACAGCCCTGCGCGCCCAGGCACAGCGCTGGGCCGACTGGCTGGAGAGCCAGCCCACCGTGTCACTGACGGATGTGGCCACCACAGCCGCCCTGCACCGCACCCACTTCGATGCGCGTGCGGCGGTGCTGGCGGAGTCGGTGGAGCAGGCCGCAGAGACACTGCGGTTGGTTGCTGCGGGTCAGGCGGACGAGCGGGCCGTGACCGGCACGGCTGTGCCGGGCGGTAAGACGGTGTTCGTCTATCCCGGTCAGGGCAGTCAGTGGACCGGTATGGGCCGTGACCTGCTGGCCCAGTCGCAGGTCTTTGCCGACACCGTTGACGCCTGCGACGCAGCGTTGAGGCCGTTCACTGGCTGGTCGGTGCGGGAGGTCCTCACCGGCGAGGGAGGAGATCATCCGCCGCTGGACCGGGTCGATGTCATCCAGCCCGCCCTGTTCGCCATGGGTGTTGCCCTGTCCGCGCTGTGGCGCTCACGCGGCATCGAGCCCGATGCGGTCATCGGCCACTCGCAGGGCGAAGTGGTTGCGGCTGTGGTGGCTGGTGCGCTCACCCTGGAGCAGGGCGCGCAGATCGTCGCCCAGCGTTCCCAGGCGGTGCGCACCTGCTCCGGCCAGGGCGGCATGGCCCTCATCGAGCGCCCCCAGGCCGAAGTTGAGGAGTTCATCGCCCCCTACGGCGAAGCCCTCTCCATCGCCGCGGTCAACACCGCGACGTCCACGGTGGTCTCCGGCGAGGCCGCAGCACTGGACCAGCTGGTGGCCGAGCTGCAAGGGCGCGACGTCTATGCCCGCAAGGTCAATGTCGACTACGCCTCCCACCACGCCCACATGGACCCCCTGCTTCCCGGCCTTGAGGCGGGCTTCACCAACATCACCCCCACCCGCACGGACACGGCGTTCTACTCCACGGTCACCGGGGATCTCACCGAGGGCACGGACCTTGATGGCGGCTACTGGTGCCGCAACCTGCGCAAGACCGTCCGCTTCGACCAGGCCCTGACCCGTCTCCTGGACGACCACCACACCACGTACATCGAGATCAGCGCCCACCCGGTGCTGTCGATGCCGCTGACCAATGCCGCTGCCGAGCATGACGGCATCGTCATCGGCACCCTCACCCGCAACCACGGGTCCCTGGCCCAGCTCCTGCGCAACCTCAGCCTCCTGCACGTCCAGGGCCACCCCACCCCCTGGGAGCAGATCCTCCCCACCACCAGCCCCACCAGCCAGGTCCTCCTGCCCACCTACGCCTTCCAGCACGAACACTTCTGGACGGACCCCACCCACACTCCTCAGGACACCACTTCCCTGGGCCTGAACGCTTCCGCGCATCCCTGGCTCGGTGCTGCGACCGCGCTGGCCAACGGTGAAGGCCATCTCCTCACCGGACGTCTCTCCCCTGCCCAGCACCCCTGGCTCACCGACCACACCGTCTACAACACCCCCCTCCTCCCCGGCACCGGACTACTGGAGCTGGCCTGGACCGCAGCCACCGAAACCGGCGCCGCACGAGTCGAGGAACTCACCCTCGCCGAACCCCTCGTACTCCCCGAACCCGGCGACAACAACGGCCACATACGCCTCCAGGTCACCGTCGGCGCGCCGGACGATTCGGGCCGGTGCGAGGTGGCCGTCTACAGCCAGCAGGAGGACGGTCAGGAGACCTGGACGTGCCACGCCACCGGTGTCCTCGGGGGCGGTTCGGACGAGGACGGCTCTGATGCCGCCGCTTCCGGGGCGACGTCCGCGCTCGCGCAGTGGCCAGTGCCCGGAGCCGAGCGGATGGATCTGGACGGTCTGTACGACCGGTTGGCGGGGCAGGGTCTCGGGTACGGGCCCGCCTTCCAGGGGCTGCGGGAGCTGTGGCGCAAGGACGGCGCCGGATACGGCCTCGTACGTCTTCCCGAGGAGGTCGGGACGGGTGAGTTCGGCGTGCACCCGGCGCTGCTCGACGCCGCCCTGCACACCCTCACGGCGCTGCGCAGCACCGAAGAGGCGGTGATCCTGCCCTTCGAGTGGAGCGGTGCCGAACTCCGTTCGACCGGGCCCCGCGAGCTGCGGGTCCGGGTCGAGCTTGACGATGCTCAGACGTCGGCGCGGGTGCTCGCAGCAGATCCGGCCGGAAACGTCGTGGTGTCGGGAACGCTGGCGCTGCGCGAGGCGACCCGCGAGCAGATTCGCAGCAGCCGGTCCGCCCGGCATCTGTACCGGGTCACGTTCACGCCTGCCCGCGCTCTGCGCGAAGTGCCGCACGACGATCTGTGGGTGCTGGGCGGGACGGGCGACCTCGCCCGCGCGCTGGGCGCCGAGGCCTTCCCGGACCTGGCGGCCGCGCTCGCCGGGCTCGGCGAGGACGAGCTGCCGCCCGCGCGGATCGTGGTGGACGCCACGGGCGCCGCGTCGGGCGGAGCCGTGGCGGACGCGGAGTCTGTGCGGCAGGCCGCAGCGACTGTCCTGACGCAGGTTCAGGACGTCGTCGCCGAGCCGCGGCTTTCCGGGACCGAGGTGGTCTGGGCAACTCGTGGCGCCGTGGGTGAGGCCGCGTACGACCTGACGCACGCACCGGTGTGGGGCGTGGTTCGCGCGGCCCGCGCGGAGTACACGGAGCGTTCCCTGCGTCTGGTGGATCTGGATGCCGGGGTGGCGGACGCGGAACTGCTGGAGCAGGCGGTCGCGGTCGAGGGGGAGCCCGAGATCGTGCTGCGCGACGGCCACGTCCTCGTCGCGCGCCTGGCGCGAGTCGGGCATGGGGACGGTGGTGAGGCGGGCGCTGCGCGCTTCGATCTCGATGGCACGGTCCTGATCACTGGTGGCACCGGTGAGTTGGGCCGGCAGCTGGCCACCCATCTGGTCCGTGAGCACGGCATCCGTCACCTGACGCTGACCTCGCGCCGGGGAGCCGAGGCTCCCGGTGTCGAGGAGTTGATCGCGGCTCTGACCGAGGCCGGGGCCGACACCGTCGACCTCCGGGCCTGCGACATCAGCGACCACCAGCAGACAGCCACCCTCATCGGCGCGCTGGAACGTCCCCTCACCGGTGTCTTCCACCTGGCGGGCACTCTCGATGACGGTCTTATCACCGCCCAGACCCCTCAGCGTCTGGAGAAGGTTCTTGCTCCCAAGGTCGATGGTGCCCTGCATCTCCACACGCTGACGGCCGATCACGACCTGGCTGCCTTCGTGCTGTTCTCCTCCGCCGCGGGTGTTCTTGGCGGTGCGGGGCAGAGCACGTATGCGGCGGCCAACACCTTCCTTGACGCGTTGGCCGAACACCGTCACGCGCAGGGGAAGGTTGCCACCAGTCTCTCCTGGGGTCTGTGGCAGCAGGCGGGCATCGGCATGACCGCGCACCTCGGCGACGCCGAGCTGGCCCGCATGCGCCGGCAGGGCGTCACCGCCCTCACCACCGAACAGGCCCTGCACCTCCTCGACACCACCCTCACCACCGGCCACCCCCACACCGTGCCCGTGAAGCTCGAACTCCCCTCATTGCAGCGGGACTTCGACCGTGACGGTGAGACGCAGCCGTTGCTGCGGTCGCTGTTGCGTGCCCCGCGCAGGCGGGCGTCCGGCACCGTCGAGGGCGGCACGCTGCGCGATCGGCTCGCACCGCTCTCCGACGAGGAGCGGGGCAAGGAGCTGACCGCTCTCGTACGCGGTGAGGCCGCCGTGGTGCTCGGCATCGCGGACGGTTCGGGCCTCGGGGCGGACCAGGTCCTGAAGGATCTGGGCATCGACTCGCTGATGGCGGTCGAACTGCGCCGCCGTCTGTCGGCCGCGACCGGGGTGTCGCTGCCCGCGACCCTCGCCTTCGACTACCCCACCCCCACCGCCATCGCCGGACTCCTGCTCGACAAGCTCGCACTCGGCGGCACCCCGAAGCAGGCCACCCCGCGCCGCACTCGCCGCGCAGGAGCGGACGAACCCATCGCGGTGGTGTCGATGTCCTGCCGCCTGCCCGGCGGCATCAGTACCCCCGAGGACTACTGGCAGCTGCTGGTCAGCGGCGGCGACGCCGTCGGCGCATTCCCGGGCCGCTGGGCCGGACTCGATCTGTACGACGCGGACCCGGAGGCGGTCGGCAAGTCCTACGCCCGCGAGGGCGGGTTCATCGATGACATCGAGGGCTTCGACGCCGAGTTCTTCGGGATCACGCCGCGTGAGGCGCAGTCGATGGACCCCCAGCAGCGGATCGTCCTGGAGACCGTGTGGGAGGCCCTGGAGCGCGCGGGCGTCCGCCCCGAGACGCTCTCGGAATCCCGCACCGGCGTCTACCTGGGCACCATGGGCTCCGACTACGGGAATCTGCACAACCACGATCTGGACGGGCTCGACGGCTATCTGAGCACCGGCAACGCGAGCAGTGTCCTGTCCGGCCGGGTGTCGTACACCCTCGGTCTGCAGGGCCCCGCCCTGACCGTGGACACGGCGTGCTCGTCGTCGCTGGTCGCCACTCACCTCGGCGTGACCGCCCTGCGCAACGGAGAGTGCGAGACGGCGCTGGTCGGCGGTGTCACCGTCATGTCGACACCGGCGACCTTCGTGGAGTTCAGCCGCCTGAAGGGACTCTCGGCCGACGGCCGTTGCAGGAGCTTCTCCGCGGATGCCGATGGCGCAGGCTGGGCCGAAGGCGCGGGCGTCCTCCTCCTCAAGCGGCTCTCGGATGCCGAGCGTGATGGTGACCGCGTGCTGGCCGTGATCCGGGGCAGCGCGGTCAACCAGGACGGCCGGAGCCAGGGCCTGACCGCCCCCAACGGCCCCTCGCAGCAGCGGGTGGTGCAGGACGCACTCACCGCGGCCCGCCTCACCCCCGACGACATCGACGCGATCGAGGCGCACGGCACGGGCACCAGCCTGGGCGACCCCATCGAGGCCGGAGCACTCGCCGAGGTCTTCGGCCCCACGCGTACGGCCGAACGGCCCCTGTTCCTGGGTTCGTCGAAGTCGAACATCGGTCACGCCCAGGCGGCGGCCGGAGTCGCGGGCGTCATCAAGATGATCCTCGCCCTCCAGCACGGCACCCTGCCCAAGACTCTCCACGCGGACGAGCCCAGCTCTCACATCGAGTGGGAGGACTCCGGCCTGGAACTTCTCCAGGACGCCCGCCCCTGGGAGCGCGGCGAGCGAACCCGCCGGGCGGGCATCTCCTCCTTCGGTCTCAGCGGCACCAACGCCCACCTCATCCTGGAGGAAGCCCCCGCCGTCGAGACCACGCAGACGGTTGAGGAAACGGACGCACCACACCTGCCGGTGCCCATCCTCCTGTCGGGCCGGGACGAGACAGCCCTGCGCGCCCAGGCACAGCGCTGGGCCGACTGGCTGGAGAGCCAGCCCACCGTGTCACTGACGGATGTGGCCACCACAGCCGCCCTGCACCGCACCCACTTCGACACCCGCGCCGCCGTCCTCGCCTCGTCGGCCGACGAGGCGGTGGCCGCACTGCGGGTACTGGGCGACGGCGCCTCGCACGCCGGTCTCGTACAAGGCGAGGTGACCGGCGAGGTGACCGGCGACGCCGGGCTCGGCGTCCTGTTCACCGGGCAGGGCAGCCAGTACGGCGGTATGGGGCGGCAGTTGTACGACGCCTTCCCCGCTTACCGGGCCGCGTTCGACGCCGTGTGTGAGGCCGTCGATCCGCACCTGGAGAGGTCTCTGGCCGATGTGGTGTTCTCCGGCGGTGACGACGGTGACGATCGTGACGGCAGGGGCGCCCTGATCCACGAGACCCAGTACACCCAGCCCGCGCTGTTCGCGCTGGAGGTCGCTCTCTACCGGCTGTGGGAGTCATGGGGCGTCGTCGCGACGACCGTGGCGGGCCACTCCGTCGGCGAGTTCGCCGCGGCCCATGTCGCGGGGGTGCTGAGCCTTCAGGACGCGGCTCGGCTCGTCGTCGCCCGCGGCCGTCTGATGCAGTCCTGCCGCGCCGACGGCGCGATGGTCTCCGTCGAAGCCGGCGAGGCCGTGGTGCTCGACGCGATCGGCGACCGTGCGGGCATCGGCATCGCCGCCCTCAACACCCCGGCGCAGACCGTCGTCAGCGGTGACGCCGACGCCGTCGCCGCCCTCGCCGAGCACTTCGCCGCCCAGGGGCTGCGCACCCACCGGCTGACCGTCTCGCACGCCTTCCACAGCACGCACATGGACGCGATGCTCGACGAGTACGCCGCCGTGGCCGCCACCTGCGGCTACCGGGCACCCGCGATCCCGCTGGTGGACACGCGCACCGGCGCCTGGCACTCGTCCGGCACCGCCGAAGGCGAGGGGATCCGCTCGCCGGAGCACTGGGTGCGCCAGGTCCGCGACGCGGTCCGGTTCACCGACGCCCTCGGCACGCTCGCGGAGCACGGTGTCCGGCGCTTCCTGGAGTGCGGCCCGGCTCCCGCGCTCACCCACATGGGCACGCAGACGCTGAGCACCGGTCACTTCACACCGAGCATGCGCAACGCCGCCAAGACGAGCGAGGGCACGGCGGACGAACCCCGCACGCTGCTGACCGCGCTGGCCCGGCTGCACACGGCGGGCCACCGCGTGGACTGGTCGCGCACCCCGCTGCCCGGCTCGGGCCGCCCCGTCGAGCTGCCGACGTACGCCTTCCAGCGCACGCGTTACTGGAAGGAGCAGGCGTCCCGCACGGACGTGCGCGGATCGGGTCTGGGGCAGGGCAGCCATCCCTGGCTGCCCGCGACGGCGGTGCTCGCGGGCGGCGACGGGCATC
Organism: Streptomyces durmitorensis; assembly: GCF_023498005.1. NCBI lineage: Bacteria > Bacillati > Actinomycetota > Actinomycetes > Kitasatosporales > Streptomycetaceae > Streptomyces > Streptomyces durmitorensis. Next base: position 93,335 of record NZ_CP097290.1, read on the forward strand.
TGCTGTCCGGTGCCGTCTCCGCGGCCGAGTACCCCTGGCTGGCCGACCACGCCGTGTTCGACTCCGTGCTGCTGCCCGGCACCGGTCTGCTCGACCTGGCCTGGGCGGCCGCGCACACCGTGGGCGCCGCACGCGTCGCGCACCTCACCCTCGCCCGGCCGCTGGTTCTCGACGGCTCCGCACGGACCCGGCTCCAGGTGCGCGTCGGCGGGCCTTCGCCGGAGGGACAGCGCGCGATCGCCGTCTACAGCCAGCCCGAGGACGTCGCCGACCAGCAGGAGTGGACCCTGCACGCCGAGGGAGAGCTGGACGACGTCCAGGTTCCGGGCGACGAGGCGTTCGCCGAGCTGAGCGCCTGGCCCGTGCCCGGTGCGGACGGCGTGCAACTGGGCGGCTTCTACGACGGGATGGCGGAGAAGGGCGTCCGGTACGGGCCTGCCTTCCGCGGCCTGACGGAGCTGTCGCGCCGGGACGGTGTCGCCTACGGGCGCATCGTGCTGCCGGAAGGCGACGGCGTCGGCACGAGCGGATTCGGGGTGCACCCGGCGCTGTTCGACGCGGCCCTGCACACCCTCGCAGGCACCACCCCGGACGAGCAGGACACGGACGGCGACACGGTGTTGCTGCCGTTCGCCTGGACGGACGTCACGCTGTACGCGACGGGCGCCACGGAGCTGCGGGTCCGCGTCGAGCTCGAGCCGTCCGGCGAGGGCGGCGAGACCCGCGCTTCGGTGCTCCTCGCCGACGGAGCGGGCCGGCCGGTGGCATCGGCACGCGGCCTGCGCCTGCAGCGGGCGAGCGCCGAGCAGCTGCGTGCCGGCGGGCGCGACACCGACCATCTGTACCGCGTGGAGTTCCAGCCGGTGGAGGCGGAGGCGCTGACCGCGTCCGGCGCCGACGATGCTGCCGGCACGCTGGTCCTCGGCGACGGGGAGGGCCTCGTCGCCCGGTCCTTGAACGCCCTGGCCTTCGCGGACCTCGATGCGCTCCTCGCCGCAGACCCGGCGCCGCGCCGCATCGTGGTCGACCGCACACCGCGGCCGTCCTCCGCAGCCCCCGCCGCGGAGCCGTCCGTGGCCGAGCAGGCGCATGCCACCGCGATCGGCGAACTCGCCCTGGTCCAGCGGCTGTTGGCATCTCCGGCGCTGGTCGACACCGAGGTCGTGTGGGTGACCGGCGACGCGGTCAGCACCCGCCCGGACGACACGGTCGCCGCGCTGGGCACCGCCCCTGTGTGGGGTCTGGTCCGCTCGGTGCGGGCCGAGAGCCCGGAGCGGACATGGCGTCTGGTCGACGTGGGCGCGGACGCCGCGGCACCGGAACTGCTCGCGGCGGCGCTGGCCGTCACCGGTGAGCCGGAGGTGGCACTGCGCGGCGAGATGGTGTTCGTCCCGCGTCTGGCACGGGCCGGTTCCGGCAGCACGGTACGGGTGCCGGACGCCGGGGCATGGGCCCTGGACGTGCGGGAGAAGGGCAGGCTCGACACGTTCGAGGCGGTGCCGCTGGACACCGGCGAGCCGCTCGGCCCCGGCGAGGTCCGGGTGCAGGTGCGCGCGGCCGGCCTGAACTTCCGTGACGTCCTCAACGCACTGGACATGGTCCACGCCCCGAAGTTCGGCCTCGAATGTGCCGGAGTCGTGCTGGAGGCCGGTGCGCAGGTGGAGCATCTGCGGGTCGGTGACCGGGTGATGGGTCTGGCGGTGGGTTCGTTCGGTACGGAGGTCCGGGCTGATGCGCGGGTCATGACTCCCATCCCGGAGGGTTTGTCGTATGCGCAGGCTGCGACGGTGCCGTTGACGTTCCTGACGGCGTATCACGGTCTGGTTGATCTGGGTGGGCTGCGGGCGGGCGAGAAGGTGCTGGTGCATGCGGCCGCCGGTGGTGTGGGCATGGCCGCGGTTCAGCTGGCCCGGCATCTTGGCGCCGAGGTGTACGGCACGGCCAGTTCCGGCAAGTGGTCTGCTCTGCGTGCCATGGGTCTGGCCGATGACCACATTGCCTCCTCCCGGGACACCGGTTTCGCGGAGGGCTGGCGGGAGGTGTCCTTCGATGTGGTCCTGAACTCTCTGGCGCGTGAGTTCGTCGACAGCACGCTGGGGATGCTGTCCGACGGCGGGCGTTTCCTGGAGATGGGCAAGACCGACATCCGTGAGGCGGGTCAGGTCGCCTCCGATCATCCCGGTGTGCGCTACCAGGCCTTCGACCTCATGGACAGCGGCGCCGACCGTATCCAGGAAATGCTCCTGGAGATCACCGCACTCCTGGCCGACGGCACGATCCGCCCGCTGCCACTGCACGCCTACGACGTCCGCGAGGCACCCAGCGCCTTCCGGTTCATGGCGCAGGGCAAGCACACCGGCAAGCTGGTCCTCACCCTCCCCCGGGCTCTCGACCCCGAGGGCACCGCGCTGATCACCGGCGGTACCGGGGCGCTTGGCCGGGCCGTCGCCGAACACCTCATCCACACCCACGGCATACGCCACCTCGTCCTCACCTCCCGCCGCGGCCCCGACGCGCCCGGCGCCGACACCCTGATCACCCACCTCCAGGCGGCAGGCGCCACCACCGTGCGCATCGTCGCCTGCGACGTCAGCCGTCGCGACGACGTCGCCGCCGCCGTCTCCGCCGTGGCCACAGGCCACCCGCTGACCGCGGTGGTGCACCTGGCCGCAGTCCTCGACGACGGCATCGCACGCAACCAGGACGCGGATCGGATGGCCGCGGTCCTCGCACCGAAGGCCGACGGCGCGCTCCTCCTGCACGAGCTGACCGCCGATCAGGATCTGGCCGTCTTCGCCCTGTTCTCCTCGGTGGCGGGCACGTTCGGCTCCCCGGGGCAGACCAACTACGCGGCCGCCAATGCCTTCCTGGACGCCTTCGCCGCCTACCGCCACACCCTCGGGCTGCCGGGGCTCAGCCTCGCCTGGGGGCTGTGGGACCAGGGCGGAACGGGCATGACCGCCCACCTGGGCGAGGCCGAACTGGCCCGGATGCGCCGCGGAGGCGCCCGCGCCCTCGGCGTCGACGAAGGGCTCGCGCTGTTCGACGCCGCACTGCTCCGCCCCGAGGCGCAACTGGCCCCGGTCAGGCTCGACCTGGCGGCGCTGGCGCAGCAGGAGGACGTGGCACCGCTGCTGCGGGCCCTGGTGCGGCCGCGGCTGCGGCAGGCCGCGGCCACCGCGCAGCAGGGCTCGGACTTCCTCGACCGGCTCGCGGCGCTGGGCGAGGCGGAGCGCTTCGAGACGCTCACCGAGTTCGTCCGCGGTGAGGTGGCGGCCGCCGTCGGCCTGCCGGGCGCACACGCGGTGGCCGCGGAGAAGCCGCTGCAGGGCCTGGGCCTGGACTCGCTGATGTCCGTCGACCTGAAGAACCGCATCGCCGCCCGGACCGGCGCCGAACTGCCCAGCACGCTGGCGTTCGACTACCCGACGCCGAGGGCGATCGCGGAGTTCCTCCTCGGCAAGCTGCGGCTCGGCGGCGCGGCACAGGACGTCCCGCCGCAGGACCCCATGGCCGCGGCCCAGTGGGCCATCGGCAAGGCCGGTCCCGCGCTGCTGCGGGAGAGCGGACTGCTCGCGCAGCTGCTCGACCTGGCGCAGGGCACGGACCTGCCGAAGCAGAACGGGGCGGACGACGCCCTGAGGGCGGCCGAATCGCTCAGCGACTCGGACATCGACCGGGCCCTGGACATGGTGCTCGGCGACTTCGCCGCCTGACCCGTACCCAATGATCACGAAAGGAAGACGACGATGAGTGCCCGGACCGTGGTGATGGGTGGAGGGATCTCAGGTCTGTCCGTGGCGCTGCTGCTGGCGCGGCGGGGCTTCGAGGTGACCGTGCTGGAGCGCGACCAGGCCCCGCCCGGGGATCTGGCCGCCATCGGCGACTGGCACCGCCCCGGTGCCCCGCAGACCCGCCAACTGCACACCTTCCTGGGGCTGTTCCGGCAGCACCTGCGCACGCACCTGCCCGATGTGTACGAGGACCTGCTGGCCAACGGCGCCGAGGAGGTCAGTATCGCCACACCCGACGGCACCACCCCGGCCGGTGCCGAGGACCTCGCGGTCCTCGCGTCGCGGCGCCCGACCGTGGAGTGGGCACTGGAACGCGCCCTGCGCCGGGAAGCGGGCGTCGAGATCCAGTACGGGACGTCGGTCCGCAGGGCCGAGGTGAAGGACGGCCGGATCACCGGCGTACGGGTGCGCGGTGGTGTCGTCGACGCGGACGTGCTCCTCGACGCGGCCGGCCGCCGCTCGCCGCTGCGTGACGACTTCACGGTCCTGGAGGGGGACGAGGACTGCGGGGTCGTGTACAACACGCGGTTCTACCGGCTGCTTGACGGGGTGCCGCGGCCGCCGCTCAAACGCGGTGTGACGACGATGGTCGCGGGCGACGGATTCGGCGGCGGGCTGTTCTACCACGACAACCGGACGTTCGCGATCGGCATCGGCCGCCTCCCCGACGACAACGACCTCAAGGCACTGCGTGAAGCGGAGGCCTTCGACCAGGTCACCGCGCTGTTCCCGGAGTTCGAGCCATGGCTGCGCCCCGACGTCAGCGAGGTTCTGACCGAGGTCGTGCCCATGGCCGGGCTGCGCAACACCCTGCGCGGCCTGGCGCCCGGAGCCCCCGTGGGCTACGGCGTCCTGGGCGACGCGCTGTGCACGACCGATCCTGCCTTCGGGCGCGGTGCCTCGGTGGCGCTGCATCAGGCCGTGCTGCTCGCCGAGGCGTTCGCCGCGGACCCGGGCGCTCTGCCCGGGCTCGTGCGGGACGTGACCGCCCGGGCCCAGGCCTGGGTGCGGCCCTGGTTCGACGACTCGGTCCAGGCCGACGTCGCCCGCACCCGGCTCTGGCAGGCCGTGGCCGACGGGCACCAGCTGCCGCAGGGCGCGGGGATGGCTGTGCCGCCGGTGAGCCTGTTCAGCCTCATGGACGCCGGGGAGCACGATCTGCACCTGTGGCAGGCGGCGCAGCGCGTGGCCGGTCTCCTGGCCCCGGTGGACAGCCTGGACACCCCGGAGAACCGGCGGCGTCTGCAGGAGGTGTGGGCGTCGGGCCGGCGTCCGCAGGCTCCCTCCGGGCCGAGCCGGGCCGACCTCGTCGAGGTGCTGTCCGCGTCCTCCCGCTGAACGCGTCGGCAAGGGCGAGGCGAAGGCAGGACCACACACGAACGCAGGACCACACACGAACGCGACACCACACACGAAGGAACGAAGGATCCTGGATGAAGATCATTGCCGATGCCGGTCGCTGCATCGGAGCCGGCCAGTGCGTCATGGCTGCCGACTCCGTCTTCGACCAGTCCCCGGCCACCGGCGAAGTCATGCTGCTGGCGGCGAGGGTTCCGGCCGACGAGGTGGACGCCGTCCTCGAGGCGGTGTCGACCTGCCCCACCGGCGCTCTGTCCACGGCGGAGGACTGAGCGCGTCGCGACGTCTCCTCGCACGGCTCCGAGGCCGGCCACCCCCACGTGCGCCGGCCCGCGGCGATCAGCCGCGGAGCCCACGATCGAACACCTCCCCCACGATCGGAGAACGTATGACGACCGAGACCACTCGGGAGTCCCACCCCGCCAGGGACACGGCGGACGAGCCGCGGCCCATCCCGCTGACCCGGTCCTGTCCCTTCGCACCTCCCGCCGAACTGACCGCCCTGCGTGAGCGCGAACCCCTCAGCCGCATCGCGAACCCGGACGGCACGACCGGCTGGCTCGTCACCGACCACGCGCTGGCGCGGAAGGTGCTCGGCGATCCCCGCTTCAGCGCCCGCCAGGAGCTGATGAGTTCACCGCTGACCGCCCGCAGGGCCGAACCGGCGATGCCGGGCGGCTTCCTGTTCATGGATCCGCCGCAGCACACCCGCTACCGCAAACTGCTCACCGGTCAGTTCACCGTGCGCCGCATGAGACGGCTCGAGGCACGGGTCGAGGAGGTCACCGAGCGGCAGCTGTCCCTTCTGCGTGCCCAGGGGAAAGGCGCGGATCTGGTCGAGCACTTCGCGCTGCCGGTCCCCTCGCTGATGATCTGTGAGCTGCTCGGAGTGCCGTACGAGGACCACGAGTTCTTCCAGTCGAGGGCCGTGGCGATCTTCCGGCTCGTGCAGGATCCCGAGGAGTCCGGGGCGGCGTACGCGGCGTTGCGCACGTATCTGCTCGACCTGGTGCGGCGGCGCCGCGGGGAGCCCGCCGACGACATCCTCAGCGACCTGGTGACGGGCAGCGACCTCACGGACGACGAGCTGATCGGCATGGCCCTGCTGCTGCTCCTGGCCGGCCACGAGACCACCGCGAACATGCTCGCCATGGCGACCTTCGCGCTGCTGAGCCACCCCGGCCAGCTGACGCTGCTGCGCGAGGACCCCTCGCTGATCGGGGGCGCGGTGGAGGAGTTGCTGCGCTACCTGAGCATCATGCACGTGGGTCTGCCGCGCGCCGCGCTGGAGGACGTCGAGCTGGCCGACCGTGTGATCGCGCAGGGCGACACCGTCACGGTGTCCGTGGCGGCGGCCAACCACGACCCGCGGAAGTTCGGCCCCGCGGACGGCCTGGACATCACCCGCTCGGCCACCGGGCACGTGGCCTTCGGGCACGGCATCCACCAGTGCCTGGGACAGCAGCTGGCCCGCATCGAGATGCGGATCGGCATCAACGGCCTGCTGCGCGAGTTCCCCGGGCTGCGACTGGACGTCCCGGTCTGCGAGGTGCCGGTCCGCAGCGACATGGGCGTCTTCGGCGTGCACCGGCTTCCGGTCACCTGGTGACCTGCCGATGAGCCCCCGCTCCACGGGCCTTGCGGCCGGTGGAGCGGGGATGCCGTGCCCTATCCGGCGTTCTTCGCGATCAGCGCGGTGAGTTCCTGGAGGGAGTACTCACGACGGCCGGGACGGCCGTAGCGGGTGAGTTTGCCGCGCGTGGCCCACTGCCGGATCGTGGCCTCGGAGACTCCCGCGGCCAGGGCGGCGAGCTGGGTGGGGACCGTGCGCGAGCCGGCCTTCTTGACGGCGGTCATGGTGCGCCTTCCGTGAGTTGGTGGTGTCGGGGCCGGTGGGCCGGCGGGGCTCACGCCCGGCCGCTCAGCAGCAGCCAGCGGTCCGGCGGCAGCACGTGACCGGCCCCGCAGCGCACCACGTGCGTCAGATCGGGGCCCGGCGACGTGCGGACGCTTTCCTCACAGTCGGTGAACGGGCAGGGGCCGAGCTCCTGCGGGACGGCAGGCCTGGGAGCGAGCGCGGAGCGCGCCACGTTGGTGACCCTGCGGACCTCGGCCGCGCACTCCCCCGCGGCCGGGTGGGCGGCCAGCCAGTCGAGATGGCGGGCCAGGAACGCCGCGAGCGTCCCCACCTCGCGTCGGGGCAGACCGGTCACCCCCCGCTCCGCGACGATGGCGCCCGCCCACGAGGCGAGCACGGCGACCATGTCGCTGCGGGCCTGCAGCGGCGCTTCGTTGAGCCGGATGCCCTGCCGGGCACGGCCCGAGCTGACCCGCTCGGTGATTCCACTCCGGGCGGGCGAGAGCACTTCCTCGCAGCCTTCGTACAGGCCCGGAAGACGGACGAGGTCCTCCTTCAGCCGGGCACGGCACACCAGGCACAGCCGCTGGCCCGAGGCGGCCGTCCGCGGCTGGGGCTTCCCGGACTGCCGGTCGTGACGGCAATGGACTGCTTCGCACAGTGACTGAATGGCCATCCGTTCTCTGCTTCCCTCCCCCGTTCCTGCCGGAGACCGGCAGGGGCTAACAGACTCGGCCAGTATCGCGAAGCGTCCTAAAACCCGGCTCGAACCCGTATCCAGCCCCAGGTCAGCTCTCCACCAGGACCTCCATGTACGGCGGGAACTCGGGAACACGCGCGAGGTCGTGCTCGAGCACGGAGATCTCGCCGTTCGTGGTGGTCTCCCGGAACCCGGCGAACTTGTAGGTGACGTACATGCTGCGGTTGCGGTTCGTCGGCACGAACTCCGCGCGCAGCCGTACCCCGGCCGCGGCCGCCTCGCGGATGAGATGGGCGAGCAGCACCGATCCGACGCCCCGGGACATCACCCGGCAGGACATCAGGAGGAGCTTGACGGTCCAGGCGTCCTCGCCGCGCTCGACGAGCGCAAGGCCGATCTTCCCGTACGTTCCGTACCTGTCCTCCAGGCCGGCGACCAGCAGATGGTGGTCGGGCGACTGGCGGAACGCGTCCAGTTCCTCGTACGAGTAGGTGTAGCCGGTCGCGTTGAGCTGGTTGGTGCGGACGGTCAGTTCCTCGGCGCGCTGCAGGTCGCGTTCCTGGGCCGGGGTGATGGTGAAGCGCATGTTCAGGGAGCCGAGGAAGTCCTCGGCCGTGCCCTCGTGGACGGCCTCGGCCTGGTTGCGCTCGGCGTCGGCCCGGTACAGGTGACGGCGCTCCCGGGAGTCCGTGGTGACGAACCGCGGGTGCATCTCGGGCAGGTCCGGGATGCGCTCGGCGTCGAGGGCGTCGATGCACAGCACCTGCGGGTGCGTGAAGTGGACCTCGTCGCGCTCGAAGGGCTGGTCGTCGACGAAGGCCAGCGTGTCGATGCCGATGTTGATCGCCTCGGCGACCGCCTTCACGGAGTCCGACTTGTTGCCCCAGTTGATCTGCGGGTACAGGAAGTACTCGGCGATGCCCAGTTCCTCCAGCTTGGCCGCGGCCGCGTCGTGGTCGTTGCGGCTCGCGACGGAGTGGAGGATGCCCCGCTCGTCGAGGGTCTTGAGGACGTCCACGACACCGGGCCGCAGCTGCACGTCCCCGTCCTCGAGGAGGATCCCGTCCCAGACGGTGTTGTCGAGGTCCCACACCACACATTTGACCGTTGTCATCGTCCCTCACTCCTGGGGGTTGCTGCGGCCTGCCTCCGGCGGACGAGTGAACGCTCCTGGAACGCGTACTCGGCAAGGCCGATCTGATGGATCTGGGAGCTTCCCTCGATGATCTCCATGACCCTGGAGTCGCCGAGATAGCGCTGCACCGGATAGGCGGAGCTGCAGCCGTTGGCGCCGTGGATCTGCACGGCGTCGGCCGCGGCCCGGGTCGCGGCGGTCGAGGCGAAGTACTTCGCCATGGACGTCTGGGCCAGCGCGCCGGGATCGCCCTCGTCGCGCAGCCGGCCGGCCTCCAGGCACAGCAGCCGCGCCGCACGGGCGTCGGTGTACATGCCGCTGATCATCTGCCGTACGAGCTGGTGGTCCTTGATGGGTGTGCCGAAGGTCTCCCGGCTGCCCGCGTAGTCGACGCTGGCCTCCAGACAGGCGTCGACGATGCCCGTGCAGCCCCAGCCGACGGTGTAGCGGCCCAGGTCGAGCGCCGTACCGACGACGTGGGACAGGCCGAGGCCGGGCCGGGCGAGCACCTGGCCGGCCGGGATGCGGCAGCCCTCGAAGTGGACGTCCGCCGTCATGGAGGCGCGGATGCCGATCAGGTCCTCGATCAGCTCCGTGCGCACCCCGGCGGTGGCGCGCTCCACCAGCACCGCCGTGGGCCCTTCGGGGGAGCGCCCCAGGACGAGGAAGACGTCGGCACTCTCGCCGTACGTCGTCCACGTCTTGTGGCCGTCGAGCAGCCAGGAGTCCCCGTCCGGCGTGAGCCGGGTGACGACCCCCGCCGCGTCGCTGCCTGCGCCCGGCTCGGACACGGCGAGCGCGCCGATGCTCTCGCCGCGGGCGAGCCGGGGCAGCCAGGTCTCCTTGAGTTCGCGGCTTCCCCACCGGGCGACGGCGTGCGCCACCATGGTGTGGACGGTGAGCAGGCTGCGCAGCGACGAGCAGGCACGCCCCAGTTCACCGGCGAGCAGTCCGAGCGTCACCGCGTCACATCCGCCCCCGCCGTACTGGGGCGCGACCGGCAGACCGAGCAGGCCCTCGGCCGCCAGCAGTTCGACGATCTGTGGCGGAGTGCGCTGAGCGCGATGGTAGGCGTCGGCATGCGGAACGATGTGGCGGTCGGCGAAGGCCCGGAACTCCTTCTGGGCCTGGGCCTGCGCCGCCGTGAGCGTGCTGGTCATCGGTGTGGCGTCCCCTCGTGGGTCAGGACGCCACAGCGGCGGATTGCTTACGGGTGACGAACGCGTCGAGAGCTCCGACGGAACGGAAGTTGTCCAGTTCCAGGTCGTCGTTGTCGATGGTGAGGCCGAACTCGTGCTCCACGAAGGAGACGAGCTGGATGGCGAACATCGAGCTGACGAAGCCGAGCTGGAAGATGTCGTCGTCGTCCTTGAGGTCCTGCACGGGGAAGAAGCGGGACAGGTACTCCCCGATCTTCGCCTTGTTGTCCATGCTCATGTCGTGATTCCGTCCTGTTCGTGTGCGGCCTGGCGGTGGGTGCGCCCGGGCCGGGTCAGCGGTAGTTGAAGAAGCCTTCGCCGCTCTTGCGGCCCAGCAGGCGGGCGGCGACCATCTTCTTCAGGAGCGGGGCCGGCCGGTACTTGCTGTCGTTGAAGCTCTCGTAGAGCACCTCGACCGACTTCAAGATGGTGTCGAGACCGATCAGGTCCGCCGTCTCCAGCGGCCCCATCTTGTGGTCGAAGCAGGTCTTGAAGATGCGGTCGACGTCGGTGGGCGAGGCCACCCCGTCCTGCACCAGGAAGACGGCCTCGTTGATGGTGAGCATCAGGACCCGGTTGGAGACGAAGCCCGGCACGTCCTCGACGACGATGCACTCCTTGCCCATCTCGGCGAGGAACCTGCGGGCGGTGTCGATGGTCTCCGGGGTGGTGTGGTGGCCGCGGATGACCTCCACCATCGGCTTCATCGGCACCGGGTTCATGAAGTGCATGCCGACGATGTTCTGCGGGCGGTCGGTGACCGAGCCGACGCGGGTGATGGAGATGGCCGACGTGTTGACGGCGATCCGCACCTCGGGGCGGCAGATGCGGTCCAGCTGCTCGTAGACCTTCTCCTTGATGCTCCAGTCCTCGGTGACGTTCTCGACGACGAAGTCGGCCTTGGCCAGCAGCTCGTAGTCGGTGGTGAACTCGATCTTCTCGATCACCGCCGCCGGGTCTACGGCGGCGGCGCGGTTGAAGAGGGCGAAGGCGCGCAGGCTGGTGCGCAGTTCGCGCTTGGCGTTGTCGAGCACCTCCTCGGAGACATCGACCAGGATCACCTGGTGCCCGGTCTGCGCGAGGTTCTGTGCCACACCGACGCCCATGACGCCGGCGCCGACGACTCCTACCGTGGTGAATTCCATGACTCGTCCGGCTCCGTTACCGTGCGCCGCGTACGGCGAAGATGTTGTAGATGTCCGTGCCGACGTACAGCTCGTCCTGCTCGGCCTTGACGGTGAAGCCCCGGTCCTCGAGCAGCTTCGCGAGGCGTTCGACCTCGCCGTCGGCGTCGTGCGCCTCGAGGACCATCTGCCGGATCTTCGGCCAGTCCTCGTCGGCGATTCCGTCGATGACCTGTCGTTCGCTCTTCTGTACGTCGATCTTGATGAGGTCGATCTGCTCGATGCCCTGCTCGCGGATGACGGCGCTCAGCGGACGCAGCCGGGCCGTGTACTGGATGGCCTCGAAGCGGACGTCCATCAGCTCCTCGGCGTACGCGGTCAGCCGGCGGGCCTCCGCGTCCGTGTTCTGCTGATTGGCGATGATCGTGCGCAGGTTGTGCTTCTCCTCCTCCTCGTCCGGGTGGAACGAGGACATCCCGGAACTGCGGGGGTAGAAGGTGAAGCTCGCCTGGGCCTCGGCGTCGGAGATGCCGATGTTGAACAGCTTCGCGTCCACACCGTGCTCGGCGACGTTCCTGCTCAGGAGCTCGAACAGCGGCGGGGCCGGCTCGAAGGTGAAGACCCGCACGTTCTGCGCCTCGTAGTGCGCGAACAGCGTGAACAGGCCGATGTTGCCGCCGACGTCGACGACGGTGTCGCCGCTGCGCAGCGAGATGCCGTTCTTGGCGTAGACACGGTGGTCGAAGATGTCCTCGTAGAAGTGCCGGGTCTCGGCCTCGTTCTGGTGGTGGACCGTCAGGCCGTTGGGCAGCCGGAAGCGGGCCTGGCTGCTGCCGGTGTGCGAGGAACCGGCCTTCTCCCCCGCCGTCTGCGGGTCGCCGCCGCCACGCAGTGCGTCGATGGCCGCGGCCATGCGCGCGAGGGTGGCGAACTCATAGACCTGACGCAGCGTCAGTTCGACGGCGAAGGCCCGGCTGATGCGCAGCATCAGACGCGTGGCGAGCAGCGAGTTGCCGCCCAGCTCGAAGAAGCTGACGTCGCGGGCGAAGTCCTCGTTCTTCAGGATCCTGGCCCACACGGCCCGCAGCGCGGTCTCCGTCTCGGTGAGCTCCGCTGCGCCGTCCGCATCCGTTGCGTCCGTATTCCTGGTGTCCGTGTCCGGCACGGGAACCTCCTCGGTGGCGGCCAGATCACTGCAGGGCAGGCCGTGCCAGGCCGCGTCGGCGTCCGCGAGCCACAGGCGGCCCAGAGCCTTGAGAGCGACCGTGGTGTCGGCGTGCGGCTCCAGCGAGTGGCGCATGGAAGCGACGATGGTGCCCGTGTCGCCGCCGCGGACCACGGTCGCCAGGCTGCTCAGCGTCTGGCCGGGGCCGGACTCCAGCAGCAGGCGCTCCTGGCCCAGGTGGCTCAGGCCGTCGGCGAAGCGGACCGGGCTGAGCAGGTGGCGGGCCCAGTACGCCGGGTCGGTGGCCTGCTCGTCGGTGATGGGCCGGCCGGTGACGTTCGAGATGTAGGGAATGCGGGGCACGTTGAGCGTCAGACCGCGGGCGATCTCGGTGACCCGGTCGGCGATCGGCTCCATCATCGAGGAGTGGAACGCGTGCGTGGTCGTCACCTTGCGGGTGATCACGCCGCGTCCCGCGAGCGTGCGCTCCAGCTCGAGGATGTCGGCCACCGGGCCGCCCACCACGCAGAACTCGGGGCCGTTGACGGCGGACAGCGAGATGTTCCCGCCCGTCAGCGGACGCACCTGCTCCTCCGGCAGCATCACGGCGAGCATCGTGCCCTCGGGCAGCTCGTCGATGAGTGCGGCCCGGCGGGCCACCAGGACCAGCGCGTCCTCCAGCGACAGAACGCCGGCGAGCGTGGCCGCGACGTACTCGCCGAGGCTGTAGCCGATCATCGCGGCCGGCCTGACGCCCCACGACTCCCACAGGGCCGCCAGGGAGTACTCGATCACGAAGAGCGCGGGCTGGGCCATGCGTGTGGCGTTGAGGCGCCGCTCCTCGGGGCTCTGCTCACGCGTGCCGACGCCCAGCATGCGGCGCAGGTCCATGGCCAGGGCGTTGCCCGGCGAGACCGGCTCGGGACGTCCGGCGGCGGAGAAGATCACCTCGCGGATGTCCAGGCCGAGCTCCGCGGTGAGCGCCTCGGCGCAGCGGTCCACGGAGGTCTTGAACACGGGGAAGTCGCGGTACAGGTCGCGCCCCATGTCGAGGTAGTGGTCGCCGAGGCCGGGGAACATGAAGGCGACCGGGGCGCCACTGCCCGCGGTCTGCGCCGACCCCAGTTCCACCGCGCCGTCGGGGCCCGTGAGAACGGCCGCGCGGTGTCCGCCCGTCCGTCCGCCGACGCGCAGCACGCCGACCTGTTCGGCGTCGGCGCCGCCGGCCCTGGTGCGCAGCGCGGCGAGGCCGGCGTCCAACAATGCACCGTCGGCGGCTTCGGCAAGTGCCAGCTGCCACCGGTGCTGCGCGGCGGCCGGTGTGGCCGCCGCGCGTTCTTCTTCGGCTGTGATCGTGTAGGGGCTCATGCCTCTCCTTGGAGATGACGGCCGGCCGGAAGGTGTGAGCGCGCTCACTGCCGCCCCGTTCCCTCCGAGGTGTCCGCTGTCATGCCGACCTTGGCGGCACCGACTTGAGCGAGACCGGAGCAGTAGTCGGGCGCGCGGTTCACCGTGGTCCGGCAGGCGCGGCCGAGCAGAGCGGGAAGCTCCGGGCCGCCCGCGAAGTAGTGGTCACCGGGCACGGTGTGCACCGTGAGGGGGCCGGTGGTCCACTCCCGCCAGCCCGCCATGTCACCCGGACGCCCCAGGGGATCGCGGTCCCCGCAGACCGCAAGCAGCGGCACGTCGGGCGGCCCGCCCGAGGCCGGCCCCCGGGCGGCGACGCGCAGCCGGTGCCCCAGCGCCAGATCGTCGCGCAGCACCGGCAGCACGGTGCGGTACCAGAACCCGCCGGGTGCCGCCCTGTCCGGTACGGCGCCCATCTCGGCCAGCAGGCCGACGAGTTCGGCCGCCGGCGCCGCCCAGGAGTCGGACAGCGGTGAGATCACCGTGGGCGGGGGGCAGGCCCCGACGGCGAGCAGTGCGGGCCCGGGCAGGCCGACGTCGTGCAGCGCGCGCGTCACCGTGTAGGCGACCATCGCGCCCAGGCTGTGCCCGTACAGCGCGAACGGCTGTGAAGGCGGTGCCGCGGCGAAGTGGCCCATCAGGTCGGCCAGGAGGGCCTCGCGCGTGGTGATGGTCGGCTCGCCGGCGCGGCTGCCCCGGCCGGGCAGCGGCAGCGGTACGACCTCGACGCCCGGACCGGTCCGGCCCGCCCAGCCCTCGAACGAGGAGGTGCCCGCGCCGGCGTGGGCGAAGCAGTACAGGCGCACCGGCCGGATGCCGCCCTGCCCGTCGGTCACGTGCCCAGGCCCGCGGCCGCCGCGAGCGACTCGGCCCGGTCGGTGCGCTCCCAGGTGAAGTCGGGCAGCTCGCGGCCGAAGTGGCCGTACGCGGCGGTCTGCGCGTAGATCGGGCGGAGCAGGTCGAGGTCGCGGATGATCGCGGCCGGGCGGAGGTCGAAGACTTCGGTGACCGCCTGCTGCAGGCGGTCCAGGGGGACCCGTTCGGTGCCGAAGGTCTCGATGAACAGACCCACCGGCTCGGCCTTGCCGATCGCGTACGCGACCTGGACCTCGCAGCGTGCGGCGAGGCGTGCGGCGACGACGTTCTTGGCGACCCAGCGCATCGCGTACGCCGCGCTGCGGTCGACCTTGGAGGGGTCCTTGCCGGAGAAGGCGCCGCCGCCGTGGCGGGCCATGCCGCCGTAGGTGTCGATGATGATCTTGCGGCCGGTCAGGCCTGCGTCACCCATCGGGCCGCCGATCTCGAAGCGGCCCGTCGGGTTGACCAGGAGGCGGTAGTTCCCGACGTCCAGCTTGATGCCCTCGTCCAGGAGCGCCTGCAGCTCCGGCTCGACGACGAACTCCTTGATGTCCGGCACCAGGAGCGAGTCCAGGTCGATGTCGGCGGCGTGCTGCGAGGAGACGACGACGGTGTCCAGACGGACCGCCTTGTCACCGTCGTACTCGATGGTGACCTGCGTCTTGCCGTCCGGGCGCAGGTAGGGAATCGTGCCGTTCTTGCGCACGTCGGACAGTCGCTTCGACAGGCGGTGCGCCAGGAAGAGCGGCAGCGGCATCAGCGTCGGCGTCTCGTCCGTCGCGTAGCCGAACATCAGGCCCTGGTCGCCCGCGCCCTGCTTGTCGAGCTCGTCACCTGCTTCTCCGCGGGAGGCACCCTCGACACGCTTCTCGTACGCCGTGTCGACGCCCTGGGCGATGTCCGGGGACTGCGCGCCGATCGACACCGACACACCGCAGGAGGCGCCGTCGAAGCCCTTCTTGGAGGAGTCGTAGCCGATCTCGAGGATCTTCTCGCGGACCAGCTGCGCGATCGGCGCGTACGCGGTGCTGGACACTTCGCCGGCCACGTGCACCAGGCCGGTCGTGATCAGGGTCTCGACGGCGACGCGGGAGGAGGGGTCCTCGCGCAGGAGCGCGTCGAGAATGGTGTCGCTGATCTGGTCAGCGATCTTGTCGGGGTGCCCCTCGGTCACGGACTCCGAGGTGAACAGACGACGGGACATGGCTCTCCAGAGGTTCGGAAAAGGCGTGTTGACGGGAAAGACGGTCGGCGAGCGTGCTCAGGACGGTCTCGTCGAGCGGTGCGGTGAGGGCCTGGCCCGGCACGGTGACCACGCCGGTGTCCTGGCAGGCCACGCTGACCAGGTAGCGGCCGCCCAGGACGCGGTAGGTGGCGAAGGTCCATGTGTCGCTCTCCACCGGCCGGCCGTCGGGCGCGCACAGCAGCGCGCACCGGCCGTTGCCGGCGCTGTCGCGGCACGTCTCGCACGCGGTGAAGCCGAACTCGGTGAAGCCGAGGGGCAGTCCCTGGCCCAGCGCCTTGGAGTACGCCTCCTTCAGCGTCCACAGGCGCAGGCGCGCCGGGTGCTGCTGCGAGGGGGGCAGCAGGCCGAGCTCGGCCTGCTCGGCGGCGGTGCACACATGGCCGAGGAACCCCTCGGCGGGGGGCTGCGTGTGCGCCGGTTCGGCGTCGACGCCGATCCTGCCGGTGCGGCTGATGCCCACGGCGATCAGATCCTCGGAGTGGGTCAGGCTCATGTCGAGTTGCCCGAATCCGCGCAGGTACGGGCGGCCGCTGGGCGTATAGGCGAGATCGAGCTCGGCGGGTTCGGTACCCAGAGCGGCGGCCGCCGTGTACTTGACGGCGAGCCGGGAGGCGGCGAACCGGTAGCGGACGACCGGGTCGGGGGTTCGCCGGTAGCGCTGCCAGTCCGGGCCGAGCATCTCGCGCAGGCCGCCCCCGGCCAGCGCGGCGTTGAGCCACTCCCCCCAGGTGGTGAGGACCGTGGCGTTGCCGGTCAGCCGTATGCTCTCGCGCACTTCGTGCCAGGGACCGCGGCTGCCGCTGGCCTTGAAGGGCGGTGCGATGTGCACCGCGTGCGCCGTCACGGTGCCAGCTCCGTGGCGTCCAGGTCGTAGCTGAGGTGCTCGTGGCAGCGGCGTACGAGTTCGTGGTGCACCAGTTCCTCCACCCCCTGCGGCAGGGGCGGAACGGGTGCGCCGAGGCGCCGGGCGATCCGGGACAGGGCGAGCACCGGCCAGGCGGGTGCGGCGAGGAAGGGGTCGGCGCCGTCCTGGCTCTCCCACACGCCGAGGACCGCGGCGGCGGCCAGCACGAGGGCGTAGCGGTCGACGAGCGCGCACACGGCGGCCACGGGCAGCGGCCCCGCCCCCGGGCCGGGCAGCGCACGGCACCTGGCGCGCAGCGCGTGCAGTTCGGTGACCAGGCTCTGGGCGAGTTCCGCGAGGGCGGCCGTGTGGCCACCGACGCCGCGGAACTCGGCGAACCGCGCCGCCGATCCGGACAGGGAGGCGGCCAGGAAATCCCCGCGGCCCGCTGCGGCGAGGGAAGCGAAGTCGAGGGCGGGCAGGTCGGCACCGCCCCGGAACAGCGTCGGCTCCGGTTCCGGCTCGGTGAACCAGGAGTGCTCGGCCAGGGGCCGCAGATGGGGGGCGATCACCGCCTGGCCGTCGGCCGCGCCGGTGCGTGCGGGGCCACAGGCGGCGAGCGGCAGGGCCTGCATCAGCCTGCCGAGGGCTCCGTGGTGGGCGCTTGCCCGGTCGTGGCGACGTGCGCCGAGCACGCAGGCGAGCGCTTCGAGGTCCTCCCGCAGCAGCGCGGGGACCAGGTAGTGCACGGCGGCGGCCGGCACCTGGGCCTGGGCGGGCAGCAGACTCAGCGCACGCAGGGCGACACCGGAGAAGCTGTCGCAGGCCAGGATGTCGGCGAAGACCCCGGCCAGGCGGCGGTGCGGGCGGCCGGGCGGCACCGTGATGGCGGCCGCGCGCACGGCGGAGCGCAGTGCGGTGTCCGCGGCGGCGACCAGCAGCGCGGGCACCAGGGCGTGGCCGACCTGCTGCGTCCGCAGGGCCAGCGGCACCCCCTCGCCCACGGGTCCCAGGAACGCGTCGTGAGGTACGGCGTGATCGTGCAGTTCGAGCTCGGTCCGGGGCAGGCGGAGCCGTCCGGGGGAGGTGGCCCTGCCCGTCTCCCGGACCGCGCGTGGGGCAAGACGTTCGCCGTCCAGGAGCACGGCGGTGTGGCTGTGCGGGGAGTGGGCCGGGCCGGTGCGGGCCTGCACGACGTACAGGCGGGCACCGGTCGCGTCCGGGGCGGCTTCGGCCCGGCCCTCCAGCAGCAGGCCGCCGTCCGGGGCGGGGCGTGCGGTGATGCCGTACGGCGTGCTGCCGTGCGGCCCGGCGCTGTCGGTCCGGCCGTGCCCGTGCGGCACCAGCCCGACCCGGCCGCCGCCCAGCAGCAGCGCGGCGGTGTCCGCGCGCCGGTCGGGGCTGCCTGCGGCCCACACCGGTCCGGCGGCCAGCACCGGGGCGGTGCCTCGTGCGGTTCCCAGGGCCACATCGCGGCGGAAGAGGGGCCTGAGCACCCTGGCGAGCAGGTCGGCCCTGGTCAACCGCCCGCCGTCCGCGACGGGTACGCATTCGGCGCTCAGCCCGAACCGCTCAAGGAGCAGGTGTGTCTGCTCGGGCGGCCGTCCCCGGGTGTCGGCGTCGAACAAGGCGGTCAGCCCGTGCGGGTTGTCGGGGGCGTAGGGATCGCCGAGGAGCATTTCGAGCCGCGCGGCACGCCGGTCGGCGTCGGCGGCGGACGGGGCGACCGGGCCCGACGGACCTGACGGACCTGACGGACGGGCAAGATCACCGGCGACGGCCAAGTCCCTTGTGGTGGCGGCTGCTACGGCCATGGTGACGCGGATCAGCCCCCCTTCGGCTCCTGCGGGCCTGCGGCGACGAGCCGCGCGCCGGTCTGCCGCGAGCGCGCATCGGCCCGTGACGACTGTGCCGACGGTGACTCGACGACCGCTCGAACGCCGGTCGGCCTGGACTCGACGGACTCTGCGCGCAGTTCAGGAGCAGGGGCGCAGCACCCGGTCCTGAAGGTGGCCGGTGACCGTGTCCAGGACGGCCTCCCGGCGGTCGGCGAGGTAGAAGTGCCCTCCGGGGTGGACCTCGGCGGTGAACGGTCCCGTGGTGTGGTGTGCCCAGGAGCGCACCTGGTCGACGTCGACCCGCGGGTCGTCGGCGCCGGCGAACGCCGTGAGCGGGCAGGCGAGCGGAGGCTGCGCGCGGTACTCGTACTGCTCGATGGCGCGGTAGTCGTTGCGCAGCGCGGGCAGGAGCATGTTCCGGATGTCGGGGTCGTCGAGCAGCTCGGATCCGGCGCCGCCCATGGACTGCACCCGGGCGACGAACTCGGCGTCGGGGGCCCGGTGCCACATCTCGCCGCGCCGCTCCACGGAGGGGGCACGGCTGGCGGAGGCGAACAGTTCGACGGGGCCGCGGCCCGCGTCCTCCATCCGGCGTGCCACCTCGAAACCGACGATGGCGCCCATGCTGTGCCCGAACAACGCGTAGGGCCGGTCGGTGTACGGCATCAGGGCGTCGGCGATCTTGTCGGCGAGGGTGGCGATGTCCGCCACCAGCGGGTCGCCGTGCCGCTCGTGGCGGCCCGGGTACTGCACGGACAGGACCTCGACGCGGGGTGCGAGAGCCTGGGCCACCGGGACGTAGAAGCTGGCTGCCCCGCCGGCGTGCGGCAGGCAGACCAGACGGACGGAGGCGTCCGGGGACGGGCGATAGACGGTGAGGTACGGGCTGCGTGTACCGGGACGTGCCGTCATGTCTTTCTCCCCCACTTACTGGTTCGGGTCAGCCCGTATCCAGTCACGCGGCGGTCTCGTGGCGCCGGAGCGTCCGTGGAGGGCGGCTCGAACGGCCGTCGGCCGCGCTGCGCCGCCCTCGTCCCGACCGGACGGCTGGTCTACTTCTCCGGGTGCTCCGCAGGCCGGCCAAGGAGCACGGGCAGGGAGCCGTATCCGTTGACGATGAAGGACGGCACGGGATCGATCTCGTCGGCCGGGACGGCGAGCTCCATCTGCGGGAACCGCTCGAAGAGCCCGGCCAGAGCGCTGGTGGCCTCCAGCCTGGCCAGCGAGGCGCCCATGCAGAAGTGAACGCCGTGCCCGAAGCCGATGTGGTCGCGGCGCCCGGGCCGCGCCAGGTCGAAGCGGGTGGCGTCCGGTCCGTGCTGTCCGGGATCGATGCCCGCCGCGGCGAAGGAGACGATGATCGGGTCCCCCTTGCGGATCAGCACTCCGTCCAGGTCGATGTCGTCCACCGCGAACCGCATGGGCGAGTAGGCAGCGGGGTTGCGGCTGCGCAGCGTCTCGCCGATGACGTCGCCCCAGTCGGCGCGCCCGGACCGCACATGGTCCAGCTGCTCGGGGTCGGCGAGCAGCGCGCCCACGGCGTTGGCGATCAGCGTGCAGGTCGTCTCCTGACCGGCCGCGATCATCAGGTAGAGGGTGCCGAGCAGTTCCTCCTCGCTCAGCGCCCCGTCCTCGTCCCGGGCCGCGATCAGGGCTGACGTCAGGTCGTCGCCGCGCTCGTCCTGCTTCTGCCGGACCAGGACGCCCAGCATCCCGAAGACCTTCAGCTGCGCGGCGGCCATCTCCTCCGCTGCCGCCGACGTGCTGAACACCATCTCAAGGGCCGTGCACAGCGGCTGCCTGAGGTCCTGCGCGACACCGAAGAGCTCACAGATGACGCGCAGGGGCAGCAGCTTGGCGTACTGGGCGCGCAGGTCGGTCCGTTGGCCGGCCGGCAGCAGCGCCAGATCGTCGAGGAGCTCGGCCGCGATCGCCTCCACGCGGGGCCGCAGGGCCTCGGCGCGCCGCACCGTGAACGCGCTGGCGATCAGGCGGCGCAGCCGGGTGTGCTTCTCTCCGTAGGCGAAGAGCATGTTCTCGTTGGCCACCCAGGGATACAGCGGCCATGCGTCGGATATCTGCCCCTCGATGAACGCCGGCCAGTGCTGCCGGGCGTCCTTGGACACCCGCGGATCCGTGAGCAGTTGCTTGACGTACCGCTGCCGGGTGACCGCCCAGGCCCGCACCCCCCCGGGCAGCTCGACCTCGACGGCGGGGCCGGTGCGCTGCAGCATCGCGGCCTCGCCGGTCAAGTCACGCCCGAGAACGTCGAGCGCGTATGGGCAGGTAGTCGCTTCCATTCGTGTTTCCCCCTCGTAACTGACTGTTTCGTGCCCGTCGGGCACCGGTCGAACAGCAGGAACGCGTCGTACCCCAGGCCCCCCGGGCGCATCACCGCATGGCGCCCTGGGCGACCTCCGGTTCCGCGCCGGCCTGACGGAGTTTCATGGCCTCCTGGTAGACCCGCGGGCCCCGGTCCGACCCGAAGTCCAGGTGGGAGAGCACCCCGGGCGCCGCGGCGGCCGCCATCAGGTTCCGGTAGAGGTCGATGACCCTCTCCGGCATGTCCTGACGGTCGGTCATGATGTTGGACAGCACCTGAATTCCGGTGAAAGCTCCGACCGCGAGCTTCGCGAGGCCCAGCGTGTCGACGTGCGGCAACAGCTCGCCGTTCGTCTTCGCCTCGTCCAGCAGGGCATGGGTGTGCTCGACCCACGCCTGCATCGGAAGCCGCGCATCGAGCCCTCCCTGGGCCGCCCCCTGGTCGATGGTCAGCCGCACGCTGCCGCGGACGATGGGGTCGCCGCTCTCCCGCCTGAGCAGATAGGCAAGCAGCAGAGCCTCGTCCAGCGACTCCTGCAGCTTGAGCTCCTGCTTCGGCACCGGTGGGAGCGCATCGACCTGCACGGCCAGCACCCCGTGGGCCAGTTCCTCCTTGGAACCGAAGTGGAAGTACAGAGCACCCCTCGTCAGCCCCGACCGCTTGAGGATCTCGGCGATCGTCGCCGCCTCGTATCCGACCTCGTCGAATACTTCGGCCGCGGCTTCGAGGATCGCCCTGCGTGTCCGGATCGCCCGTTCCTGCAGTGCCACCGTTCTACCTCCTGTCAGAAAATACCAGTCGGTATTGTTCTGCCTGCAGGTTAACCCCACCACTCTCGCCCCCGTAGACGGGAAAAGCCTGGTGACCCGCGAAGAGTCCAGCTTCTGCACGGGCGGTGGCGCAAGCGACCCTCACTTTAAAACCGATCAATCGGTTTTTCAAGACTTCCCCAAATGTGATGGGAACGGGAAGATGGGCCGCACCGATGGACTGATCGGTACGGGAGCCGGGGGGTTCTCCCCCGCTTCTGCCCATGGCATGACATGTCTTTACGGGGGATTTCATGACCAATGCACTCCTTCCTACCCATCTTCCCTCCGGGACCGTGGTGTTCCCACTCGCTGAGGACACCTCCCGGAGCGAGCGGAGTTCCCGGCCGCAACTGCAGCATCCGCAGCAGCCGCCCCACGTCCTCAGCGGGGAACTCACCCGGCTCCTCTTCGACGGGGAGAGCCGGACGGCCGTGCACGCCACCTGGCGCGGCCTGCTCACCGACGAAGGGTTTCACCACCGGCCGGGCCTGACGCCCGAGCAGCGCATCGCGCTCTCGTACGAGCGTCTCCGCCAGGTCAACGAAGCGATCGACTCGCCCGAGCAACTGGCCCGCGACCCCGAGCGGCTCGCCGCGCTGCACGAGTGGACCGGCGTCGTCGACGGGGGCCTGTGCACGCTGGCGAGCATCCACTACAACCTGTTCCTCGGCAGTCTGCTCGACCACGACAGCGCAGGCCGGGATCTGTCCGACTTCAGCTCCATGCGCCGCACGGGCACGTTCCTGTGCACCGAACTCGACCACGGCAACGACGCTCCGGCCCTGCAGACCACGGCCGAACTCGACCCTGAGACAGGTGAGTTCGTCCTGAACACGCCTGTCGCCGGAGCCCAGAAGTTCATGCCGAACACCAGCCTCACCGGCGGCCCCAAGACCGCCGTCGTGGCCGCGCGGCTGCTGATCGACGGCGAGGACCAGGGCGTCTACCTCTTCCTCACCCCGCTGAGCGACGACAAGGGCCACCTGCCGGGCATACGCGTGCGACGGCTGCCCGACCGGACCGGCACCCCGGTCGACCACTGCCTCACGGAGTTCGACCAGGTCCGCCTCCCCCGCGAGGCCCTGCTCCAGGCCGACCACGGCCGCCTCGACGCGGACGGCACGTTCACCAGCACCCTGGGCAACCCGCGCAAGCGGTTCCTGCAGTCCATCGACCGTGTCACCACCGGCAAGCTCTGCATGAGCGCCGGGACCCTCGGCATGGCGCGCGCCTCCGTGGTCATCGCGGTCCGCCACGCCCACTCACGCCAGATCAGCGGACACCGAAAGGGCCTGCGCGTGCCGCTGATGGCGCACCGCAGCCACCACGGCCGTCTGCTGCACTCCCTGGCACTGGCCTACGCCATGACCTTCCTGCACCGGTCCGTGCTGACCCGCTGGGTCGAGCACGACCCCAAGGACCGCGAGGACGCCGCGCGCCTGGTGGCCGTCGCCAAGGGCTGGATCACCTGGCAGGCCCGCGCCATCACCACCGAGTCCCGCGAACGGTGCGGCGCCCAGGGCTTCTTCCCCGTCAACGGCATGTCCGACCTGCCGCTGAACGTGGAAGGGGGCATCACGGCCGAGGGCGACAACCTGGTGATCTGGCTGAAGGCGGCCTCCGAGATGCTCTTCGAACGCCAGAGTGAGGACCGGCCCGCAGCCGACGGCGAGCTGAGCGAGAGGTCGCTGACCGACCTGTCGTTCCTGCGCGAGCTGCTGGCGAAGGTCGTGGCCGGCTGGCAGAGCCGGGCACGCAACGCCCTGCGTCAGGGGCCCAAGGGCGACCCGCTCGCCCGCTGGAACGAGGCGTCGGCACCCGCGCTGGAGATGGTCTCGGCGTACGCCTGCCTGCAGGCGACCGACGCCTTCACAGCCGCCGCGGCCCGGGCACAGGACCCCGAAGCCCGCCGGACACTCGAGGAGTTGTGCCGCCTGTTCCTGCTCCAGCAGCTCAGCACGCACAGCGGACTCCTGCTGGCCGACAACCACATGACGGCCGAGCACGTCCGCTCGCTGTGGTCCACGGTCAACGATCTCGTCGCCCGGCTGGCCCCGCACACCATGGCACTTGCCGATGGGTTCGACCTGCCCGCGGAGTTCCTTGCCACTGTTCCGATCGCCGACGGGGGGCGGATCGGCCACGAGCACTGCGAACAGCCCGACGCAGGAGCAGACCTGGGGTGAGAAAGCCGTCCACGCGGTCCGTGGCCGGGCACACCGCCCGTCCACGGACCGCCCGGTCAGCTGCGGCCGTTGCTCAGGGCTGGGCCTTGGCGTACGTCATGACCGTGACGCCGCTGTCGAAGACCTGGCCCGAGACGACGTCGTAACGCTGAGGTGAGTAGCCGGAGTCGAACAGCGGGATGCCCGAACCGATCACGATCGGGTTGATCTTGACGATGATCTCGTCGATCTCGTCCCGCAGCGACGCGGCGGCCTTCCCGCCGCCGCACAGCCAGATGCCGAGCCCGTCGTCCTCTTTCTTCAGCGTCCGGACGGAATCAAGCGGATCCCCCGACAGCACCTCGACCCCGGCGCCCGGGGCGCTGTCCATGCTGTCGGAGACGACGTACTGCCGCAGGTGCTGGAAAGGGCTGGTGAAGCCGTCACGCACACCGTGCTCGTAGGTGCCCCGGCCCATCACCACGGTGTCGAACCGCTGGTTGCCTCTCTCGGCGAGGCCGGGAACCTGCTGCCGCATCGCGGTCGGAATGGTCTCCGGCAGCTGGTCGAGCATCCACGCTCCGTGATCCTGCCCCTCGAGGAACATGCTGTAGTCCGAGTCGGGAGAGGCGATGAAGCCGTCCAGGGTCGCGGCGACGAAGTAGGTGAGCTTGCGCATAGTAACCAACCGTATCGCACGCGTAACATCCGCCTTTCACAACGGCAGCGTGACACCGGTGCCCCGCCGGGTCCCCGCCGCAGCCGGGCCGTCTTCGGAGCGCCGGGTCTTGCGGCCCTTCACCCGTGCGGCGAGCGTGCCGGGGTCGATCGCCTCGGCGGGAGCTCCCTTGGCGTACAGGCCCTCGGGCACGGAGTCGCGGTCGTGGGGCAGGAGCCAGAAGACGCGGCGCCGGAACGTACCCGAGGACCGGGAGGGTTTGGCCGTCGGGCCGAGCAGGGCGTAGCCGACCAAGCGGCCGTCGCGGTGGTAAGCGGGCTTCCCGCGGCGGGTCGGCAGCCGGTCCAGGCTCTGCCGTACGTAGTCGAGACGGTCGACGTCCTCCAGCCAGACGATGTCCGTCTCGTGGCTGATCTCGTCCTCGGTGATCAGGGAGCTCATGCGGCGGCGTCCCTCTCCTCGTCGGTGAGCAGTCCGATGCCCGGGTAGTGCTTGCGCTGGTTGGACAGGATCATTTCCTTGGGCGAGGCAAGGCCCACCAGTTCGCGCGTCCGGGCGGCGAACGCGCGTGAGGACGCCACGGGCGCGCCCTCGCTCTGGCACCACGTGCGGTACACGGCGTAGAGAGCCGTCTGCTCGGCGCGCAGATCGGGCTTGAGGACACAGCACTCGTCGTAGAAACGGCCGGTGTGATCCTCGGTCTCGGCGTAGGCCGTGGTGGCGATGCGGACGCGCTCGGGCCCGGCCAGGTCCCGGTCTCCGGCGAGGTAGCGCCGGGCCCCCTCGACGAGCCATCCGAGGATGCCGGGGCCCTCCTCGGTGACCAGGATGTCGGCGAGATTCTCGATCTTGCGGTCGTCGGGGACGACGCGTTCGAAGGGCAGCAGTCGCATACGGCGCCAGAAGGCGAAGCCCCCGGTGCCGACTTCGGGCCGGTGGTTGCCGAGCAGCCAGAGCTTGTGGGTGGGCTGGAAGCTGAAGAAGTCCTGCCGCATGCGGCGGGCCTTGATCCGGTCGCCGCCGGTGAGGAGTTTGACGCGGGCCTCGTCGAACCTGTCCCCCGGCTTGACCTCGCTGCACACGATGACGCGGCGGCCGTGGAGTTCGGCGAGGTCGGTGGGGTGGCCTTCGTAGGGGCGCGCCATGAGGAAACCGGGCGGGGCGGCGTCGGCGTAGTCGCCCAGCAGCTTCATCAGCACGTCAAGGAGGACGGACTTGCCGTTGCGGCCGGAGCCGAACAGGAAGGGCAGGACCTGTCCCCCGACGTCGCCGGTGACGGAGTACCCCAGCAGCAGCTGGAGGTAGTCGATCATCTCGCGGCCTTCGGCGTCGTCGCCGAAGGTGTCCGTCAAGAAGCGGTCCCAGCGCGGAACGGGCACGTGCTGGGGGCCCACGGCGGTGGAACGGGAATGGAAGTCCTTGTTCGGGTCCGGGCTCTTGATCCGGCCGGTGCACAGGTCCACCACACCGTCAGGAGTGCACAGGGCGTACGGGTCGGCGTCCAGGAGCGCGGCGTTGAGCACCATGCCGGGGGCCGATCTGGCCTGCGAGAGCATGGCGTTGATGCCGGTGGTCGACAACGCCCGGCGGCGGTGCTGCTGCAGGGCACGGTCGTTGAAGACGCCGCGGGGGTCATGGGCGGCGATGTGCTCGGCCAGGTCACCGGCCGCCCACAGCACGGTGTCGTCCTCGTCGATCTGCCACCGGGTCGTGTCCCACCGGTACCAGCCGATGCCCGGCACATGCCGGTAGTCGTTGGCGTACAGCTTGACGAACAGCTTGGCGTTGCCACGGTCGGAGAGGGTGTCGGGCAGCAGCCCGTCGGCGACCGCCCCACCGGCATCGTGCCCCGCCACGGCCCGCGCCGGGCCGGGCACTTGGCCCTGGCCGGGGATCTGGCCGCGGATCTGGGCAGCGACGGCTTCAGGATCGAACGCGAAGAGGGCCTCGTCGTCGTACGTCTTCACGGGCACCTTCTCCGGGCGTGCAGGGGCCGTTCGAGGCCGGCGGCCATGCCGCTGCGGATGATCTGCTCGGTCCGGCGCTCCTGGCCCGGACGGGCTGCGAACGCGACGTCCCGCAGGGCCGGTTCGGCCTCGTCCCGGGAGACACGACCTGCGGCGACGAGCCCGCCGATGGTGTACGCGGCGCGGTTGAGGGCGTCGGAGAACCCGGCGCCCTCGGGGACGTGGCCACACCTCGCGACCGGAGCCAGGACAGTGCTGAGGCTCTGGTGCGTGCCGTGCGACGCACGACCGGCCGCGAGAACGGCCTGTCGGGCACGTGGCGGCACCCATCGCGGCGCGGGCACGGCCGGCAGATGGCTGGTGCGTTCCAGCTCCCCGGCCAGCCAGGCGGGCAGTGGCGCGGGCTCACGCACGGGCCCGACGGGCGTGTAAGCCCCCGCAGCGGTGGCAGTGCCCGGCGCGACGATGTATCCGCCGTGCGCACGTACGTCGACCTGCCAGGCGAGGGAACGGCCGCCGCCCGAGCCGGTGGAACACTGCCAGCGCTGACTTCGGTGCGCCCGGTACCAGACGTGCAGTCCCCCGGAGGGAGTGCGCACCCGCAGAGTGGTGTCGTCGTCCGCCGGGCTGGCCGCCCCACTCAGAGCGGCCAGCAGACCCAGCGTGTGGAAGCCGTTGGCCAGCCCGGTCAGGTCGACCTGCTCGGGGATGGGGATGCCGGGCAGGAGCTGGTCCCTGGGTGGCAGCGGCCGCGCGTGCGCGTCGATGTCGATGACGACCAGTCCGGCATGTCCGCAGGCCACCCCCACCCCCACCCCCATGCCGGGGCGCCTCCCCCACCACTGGTCGACCCGTGCGCGATCGAGGGTGGCGGCATGGAAGCCGTGGCACCAGCGGCCACCCGTCAGGCAGGGACACCTCCGGCGGGAGTGGCCCGGCACGCGGCACGCCTCGCAGTTCGCCACCGGTGTCTTTCGGCCCCGCGCCAGAGGGTGCACCGGCCACCCCTGCTCGACGCACCAGCGGGCTGTGCGCAGTCCAGCAGCCATACCCACCCCCATCAGCGACCGAAGCGACCGAAGCGACCCAACGACGGACACAGGCTAGCCACTTCTTGTGACACATGAGGCGGCCGCGAACCTCCGGCCCCCTCTGCGGCACGGCACGCCCCCAGCGACTGTCACACCGTCGGTAGCTGGCCCGAGAGTTAAACAAAAGCGCAGGTCACAGCCTCACGGAGACCTAAGTAGCGACTGAAGCGACTGAAGACTCCTATATATGACGCATACACACACGCACGAAGGTCTTCATATACCCCTCCCCTGAGTCGCTTCAGTCGCTCACTCCCCGAAGAACCCCCTGTGACCTGCGGTTTCTTCAAAGAGAAGAGCGACTGAACAAGAGCCCAGTAGCTCTTGTTCAGTCGCTGCCCCGCCGATCCCCCGTCAGGCACTTACCAGCCACCCCGGGAACAGCGACTGAAGAGACTCAAGCGACTCACGAGCGACTCTCGACCCGCAGGCTGTCCCGCATCCAGTCGGTGACGATAGGGGCGGACGGCGGACGGCGGACGGCGGAAGGACGGCGAGGCCCGGCAGGGCCTCTACAGATCGAACTCCAGGCGCTCGACATCCGTGAAGCGGACCTCCTCCAGGGAGCCGGCGCGGCGGCCGCCGTCCTGGAAGTAGGTCTCCTTGAGACCTTCGGCGGCGATCTGCCGCAACTGGTCGTCGCCGGCGCCCTGTTCCTGGGCGGCAAAGAGGCGGGCGGCAAACCGAGGGGGCAGCGCGACGGTCAGGTCCCGCATCCGGTCCTCATCCGTCGACCCGATCGGCGCGACGTACCCGAGCCGGGCCCGGGTGTCGATGACGATGCCGTCCGTCGTCGCCGCCTTCTCGCGGGCCTTGGCCCTGATCTGCGGCTGCCACCGCTTCTTGACCTCGCCCTGCAGCCGGGCCGCGAGGTCCGCGCGGGGCTTCTTGATCTGGTCCTTCACGTACCGCTCCACGGTGCGCTGGGAGATCCGCAGCATCTGGGCGACCGCCTTGGTGCCCTTGAGCTGCTTGACCAGGTACCGCATCTGCGCGCCCGCAGACTTCGGGATCGGGCGGGTGAATGCCTTCTGTACCGCTTGGTCCAGGCCGTCGCCGAACATGCTCATGCCTGCCTACTCCCCGTTGTCCTGGTCGGTGACAGTGCCGTCCTTGATGTACCGGGCGAGGTTGAGCTCCGGGGCCGTGAACTGCTCCCGCACCCCCTCGCCCCACAGGACGCTCTGGGTGCCCTCCCACTTGACCAGGCCGGGGTTCACGCCGAGCTTGAAGCCGCCGGGCAGGGGCTTGCCCTCGCGGTAGGGCAGGAAGTCCAGTGGGGAATCGCCGTCGACCGCGTACACGACGCAGTCGGAGAGGATCGCGACCGGGTACTGCCCGGTGAACGCCGCGTGCTTGAGCACCTTGCGGTGGAGGTTGATCCGCGTACGGGAGATGACGGCCGCGCGGATGTCGGGCCGCCAGGTGGGCCGGGACAGCGCGCGCCACGGCTGGCCGGGCTTCCAGCCCTCGCCGCGCGGTCGTTCGCGCAGTTTGCCCAGGCCGCCCTTCACCGTTGCCTTGACCGCGGACACGACGATCGCCAGCTCGGGATCGCGCTGCCGGTAGCCGTCCATCGCCGCCAGGAACTCCTTGGGCGAGGCGTCGGCGGGCACCCCGAGGTCGGCCATGGTGGCCAGGTAGGCGTCGCGCAGCCGGTTGTACCAGCTGTCCAGGTAGCGGCCGTTGTCGTGCCGCACCCAGGCCTCGATCGGTGTCACCTCGTAGCCGAGCTCGACCGCGTACGCCACCGTGGGCGTCGCGTACCAGGCCGGCCCCTGGGGGTGCTCGCCCTTCGGCGTGAACGGGCTGGGCAGCAGGCTTCCGTCCAGCTCCACCCACTCCTTGCCCAACTTCACCTTGGACAGGTCGACATGACTCAGGTCGACCAGCCAGGAGCCGGGCAGCTTCGGGTCGAACACCGGCGCCTTCACGTGTGTCGGCGCGCCGAGGCCGACGATCAGGCCGTTTGCTCCGGCGGCGAAGGCCAGGTTCACGTCGAGGCCCACCAGGTTCGCGTGCATGCACTCGTCGTCGGTGAGCGGGCGCGCCCAGTCGTAGGCCTCCTCGAACAGCTTCTGGTCGGGGCCGCGGACGTGGAAGCGGGGAAGGTCGGCGAGCAGCGGGTGCCCGTCGGGGGCCTCGCACGGCGCGCAGTCCACCGGGTCCTTCCCCAGCGAGCCCGGGTTGTGCTCGGAGTGCCGCTTTCCGTTCGCGTCGGGGGCGGAGGCGCGGGTGGGCGGGTGCAGGGCGGTCATCAGCTCCAGGCCGGTGACGGCGGCCGACCCGCGCGGCGTCATGACCCGGGTCGCGTACGTGCCCAGGAGCTGGGCCAGTTCCGCCGGCGGCAGTTGCCCGGCGTGGCCCCAGTGGCGGGTGTCCAGCGCGTTCCACGACGGGATGCACAGCTGGACGCAGGAGCGTTCGGAGCCCTGCGCGGGGCGGTAGATCCGAGCCCACGGACCGAACCCGCGCTTGGTCAACTGCCATTTGGCACGGGCCAGTTGCTTGATGACCTTGTGGCCCTCCGGGATCCGCCCGGCGATCCGCTCCTCGTCCGTGAGCGTGAGGGGCAGGCCGTAGCGCTCCAGTGCGGCCTCGGTGAGCACGAGCAAGGGATCGGCATCCTTGCCCGGCCCGGCCAGCTTCGGCGCCCCGAGCCCGGCTTCCTGCAGTGTCCAGTCGACCAGGGCCGGGAGCGACTTCGCGGGCACATCCAGGACCAGGCCGCCGAAGCAGTACGCCGACACGTGTCCGTCGGTGACGTCGATGACCGCGAGCGGACCGTTCTCGAAGCGCGGATCGACGCCCGCCGGGGTTCTCGCCGGAGCGGCCTTCCCGGCGCCCGGCCGGTGCGACGTCGACGTCGACTTGGCCGGGCCCGTGGGACGCGGCACGGCCGCCGGGGCGGAAGGGGCGGTGGCGTCGCCGGTGTGGGTGCTCGTGTCTACGGGTGTGGTGGCAACGTCCGTTAGCGGGGCGCCGCCAGAGGTCTCGGGCGCCGCCGTGTCCGGGTCGGGCTCGGCCGCGTTGGAGGGGGCGGGGTAGATCTCTGCGAGCTGGTCCAGCAGCCGTGCGTACGCCTCGCGTTCCGGGCCGCGCGGTTCGGTGGGCTTCTTGCTGGACTCCCAGCCGCTGACGGTCGCCCGCCGCACGCCCAGGGCGCCGGCCACCTCGTCCAGCGTCAGGCCGTGAGCCTGCCGCAGCCGCTTGCGCTCCTCCGGCGGCGGCAGCGGGGAGCGGGACGCGACCAGCGCATCGATACGGTCGAACAACTCGGACACAGAGCACCTCCTGACCGGAACCGTATCGCATCAACCGTACTGATGGCGCTCATTGACCGTACGCATCGCGTACGAATGGCGTAAGGTCAGGCTTTTGGCGGTGCGGGCCGGGCCGACCAGCTCTGACGCTCCGGCTGGCGAACCGCTATAGCGCGCTGTGCCCGCCGTGGCTCGCGCTGGACAACAGGTCGTCCCGCCCGTGTCACACTCCTGTAGCACGCAGACAGCACAACGTAAGAGTGTGTCGGAGGCATCGTGAGGATCACCATCGAGGGCGCGAGCGAGGCCTTCGAGCACAAACTGCTCGCCCTGCTCGCCGAGCACCGTGACGAACTGGCCGTCACCGTCGACACCGCCTGGAACGTGCAACGGGCAACGACTTTCCTGAGCACGCTCAACCCGGGCGCCCGCCTCTTCGTCCGGCTCGTCATCGATGCGGGGGGACAGATCGACGCGGCCGTGCTGCGCGAGAAGCTCGATCGCGGACTGCGCGGCCCCACCGTTGCCCTCTCCAACGCCCTCAAGCGCGGGGTCCGGCACGGCTGGTGGCCCGAGGGCACCGAGGCACCGGTCGCCGTCGTCTACGGAGGACCGCACTCGCCGGCCTGGCGCCAGGCGGACTCCTACGAGCTGACCGAGGGGAACCTGCCCGTCTTCCGGGAGGCCCTGGCCCGCCTGGACGACGCCCGGCGTAAGCGGGACCACCTGGGCCCGCTCACGCCGGGCACGGCGGCGGCCCCGGAGGACGACCTGGCCGTGACGGGGAACTGGGAGGCAGGGGATGTGCCCTCCGGGCTCGACTCCCCGCCGCCTGGCTGGGGAGACACCGAAGACGTCCCGCGTGCACTCCTGGACGAGGACGGCAGGTGAGCAATCCGGGCGGTTGCGCGGCTAACCCCGCGCTCCCCGATAGTCGGCGCGGCCCGTCCAACCGGCGGGCCGTCCCGGCTCTTTGGAGGCCCCCTGTGTTCCCCGCCCGTGGCGCCATGCGCTCCGTCCGTCCCTCGGAGTGAGGCCCGCCCCATGTCGTCGCTCATCGACCTTCCCGGCCTGGTCACCACCCTGCTCGGCACCGTCGTACTGGCGGGCATCGCCGCCACCTGGCGGTGGCTGCGCGCCCGCCGCGCTCCCAGCACCCCAGAGCCCGACACCCTGCCGGAGGGGCCGCGCAGGCTCCGCCCTACACCCTGCTGCGTACGACCGGATCCGACGGCGCCCCGGACCGCTACGAGACGACCCGGCCGCCCGGCACCGTCATCACCCACCGGGTGGACGGCTTCCCGCAGCGTTTCGAGCTGACCGATGCCCCGCTCGGCGACGGCACCTTCGCCGCCGAGCCGCTCGACTCCCCGTAGGAAGCCGACCGGGGAACGGGTCGCGGTCGCTCGTTCTCGTAGCCCTTTGTTCCCGTGCCCTCGTCAGTGCGGCTCCGTGGGACCGCCTTCATCCGGCGGGCCGGGTCATGGTTATGAGCGGGCGGGGGCTATCTCGCCGGTGGCCTGGGACCGGGGGGTTTTTGTTCCGGTCTTGCCTGCCTGGACTGTGCGGGGGTCGATGGCTTCCAGTGGTGAGCCGACCCGGTAGGGGCATTCGGGGTCGTCGGGCCGGTTGGGGCGGTCGTGCGGCAGCAGGTAGAAGGTGCGGCGGGCGAAGAGGCCGCTGTCGGCGCTGCGGGGCGCGTTCGGTGCCAGGTTCGAGTAACCGATCATCCGGCCGTCCCGCTCGTAGCGCGGTTTGCCCTTACGGGTACTGACCTTGTCCAGGGCCTGGCGGACATAGTCGAGGTCCTCGGTGTCCTCCAGCCACACGACCTCGGCTTCCTGGACGAGATCGCCTTCCTGCGGAATCGCGCTCATCAGGCCTCCTGGCTCGTGGCGGCCGGACACCGGCCAACGGATGCGACATTCACACGGGCCTGCATCCCAGCTCTGCGAACAGCCAGCCGGACAAACAGGCATCGTCCATCGTACGGTCGACACACAACCTCAAAGGACCCGCAACGATCCATCACAACCGCCCGTCGTACGCGCCTCCTCAACCAGGACTCAGGTGCGGATGATCCGTACGTCCGGGTCGATGGGATCGCCACGCACGGCTAGCCCTTGGGGGACGGTGCGGGCGCCGGATGTCAGGGGGGGTGGCGCCCTGCGCGGCAAGGCGCCAGAAGGCGTACATGTAGTGGGCGAAGGCGAACATGTAGCGGGCTGCGAAGTCGTCGTGGACGTCGTTGATGCGCTCGCCGTTCCTTCCACTCCCCTTCACCCGTCGCTGCCCGAGCCGTACCCACCGCCGTTCCCGGCGGCATGACGCGAAACCAGCCACCATCCCGCAGCCACGCCGAGCGTGCGATGCCGCGCTGAGCGGAGTGCCCGGGACTGGAGACCTCTGGACAACTCCATGTCAGCGTCCGCCCGTTCTGGTGCAAATAGCCTGATTCTGGCGCCCCGTCAGGCGCACGACACACCTGGGATGTTCTTTCCCCTCACCCGCAAGGGTTAGTAAGGTAGCTCTATGACCGTCCCATACGATCCCGATGATCGGGAAAAGGTAGTCGCCAAGCTGCCGGCTGCGCTACGTCAAGAACTCAAGGTCCGCGCAGCGGAGTTGGGCGTGGACATCAAGGATGCCGTCACCGAGGGCATCCACGCCTGGCGTGCCGCTCCCCCTCGCCCTCCGGTCGACACTTCGGGTGGCAGCTCCTTCTCCACCTACGTGCCGACCGGCCTGTACGCCGAGCTCAAAGGCGACTGCAAGTCCCGTGGGATCGCGTTCAACCAAGGCCTCGCGCAGGCAATTCGCCTCTGGCTCGACAGTTCCCCCTCCCCCCGCCGCACGCCTCCCTCGACCAAGGAAGCCCGGCGCCTGATCTTCGGCAACCAGAAGGGCGGCGTCGGCAAGACCGCCACCTCCGCCGGTGTCGCCGAAGCCCTCGCAGAAGCAGGCAAGCGCGTCCTGCTGATCGACTTCGACCCCCAGTGTCACCTCACCAAGCAGCTCGGCTACCCGATGCTCGGCATCGACGACCCCAGCCTGGCCAAGCACATGCTGGGCGAAGGCAAGGGAAAGCTGCGTGAACTGCTCGTCCCGATAGAGGAAGGCTGCTTCGGCGGACGGCTGTTCCTCCTGCCCGGATGCAAGGACGCCTTCCTGCTGGACGCCAAGCTGGCCACCACCCGGCACGTACGGATCAAGGAGACAGCGCTGGAGAAGGCGCTGGAGCCGTTGGAGGCCGAGTTCGACTACATCGTCGTCGACTGCCCTCCCAGCCTGGGCTATTCCATGGACACCGCCCTGTACTACGGGCGCGCCCGCGACGACGAGGCGCCGGGTACTTCTGGGGTCCTGATCCCCGTGCTGGCCGAGGACTCCTCCGCCGACGCCTACGACATGCTCTTCGACCAGATCGAGGACCTGTCCGACGACCTCGAGATCCAGATCGCCAAGCTGGGCTTCATCGTGAACATGTACGACGCCCGCAAGGGCTACATCGCCACCTCCTCCCTCGACAGCTGGAAGAGCATCGGCGAACCTCCGGTGCTCGCTGTTGTCCCCGAGCGCAAGGAGCAGCGCGAAGCAGCCCGCCTCAAGCAGCCACTGCTGTTCTGGGCACCGGACTGTGAGCAGGCCGAGGCCATGCGCACCGTTGCCACGGCGGTGAACGGATGAAGGCCGCCGACCGGCTGGGCTCCGGCTCCTCCTTCGGGAAGGTGCCGCGCGGGCGCAGCGACCGCGGCCGCGCCAAGGCCATCGCTCAGGGCGACGTACCGGCCTACGAGCTCGTCCGGCTCCACCTGGACGAGGTCTCCCCCACTCCCCTGAATCCGCGCCGGAACTTCGGCAGCGAGGAGCAGCTGACCCGGTTCGGCGAGGAACTGCGCCGCGTACAGCTCGCCGCCTGTGTGGTCGTGACCCGTGACGCCTACCTGGCGCTGTGGGAGGACCACGCTGATCGCATCGGTTCGGCCACCCACGTTCTGGTCAACGGCGAACGCCGCTACCGCAGTGGTGTTCACGTAGGGCTGGACGCCCTGGACTTCGTGGTGCGCGACGACCTGGCGGCTACCCGCGAGGACTTCATAGAGAATCTTCTGCAGGAGAACCTCGACCGTGAGGACTTC
Organism: Streptomyces durmitorensis; assembly: GCF_023498005.1. Taxonomy (NCBI): domain Bacteria; kingdom Bacillati; phylum Actinomycetota; class Actinomycetes; order Kitasatosporales; family Streptomycetaceae; genus Streptomyces; species Streptomyces durmitorensis. Next base: position 128,301 of record NZ_CP097290.1, read on the forward strand.
GACCTCGTCGAACGGGCCCGGGGCGTGCAGGTCCTGGTAGGCGTGTGCGGAGAGGAGACCGCGACCGGCGCTCAGTCCCGTGCAGCCGACCGGCTGGGGAAGTCGAAGGCTTGGGTGACCAACCAGCTCGCCCTCCTGACGCTGCCCGAGGAGATCCAGACGATGCTCAGCGCCGGGTCCCTGCCTGAGCGCGACGGGCGCCTGCTCGCCCGCCACTACAAGACACATCCCGACCTGGATGCTTCCCTGCTGCTGCAGCACCTGAAGTCGGTCCGGGACGAGGAAGCCCTGACCAAACAGCAGGAACGCTCCTTGCTGGAAGCGGCCAAGCAGCAGACGTTGACCGCGGTCAACAAAGAGCCGGCACCAGACGAACCCAGCTCCGAACCCAGCTCCGAACCCAACCCCACTCCCCGGCGGCGTTGACCGCGGTCAACAAATCCGCCCCCGAAAAGACCGACACCGACACGCGGGCAGGAGCTAAGGGCAAAGCGCAGCCCTCTCAGACCCCAGCGCCGTTGACCGCGGTCAACGAATCCGATTCCGCCGGCAGTCAGACCACGGCGCCCCAGTCGTCCGGCAAGTCCGACGTTTCCGTGCCCCACCAGGCCAACCCCGAGCCCTCCGAGCTGGTGGACACACTTCCCTGGACTGACCCGGCCTGGGTCGACCGGCAGGTGCGCCGCCGCATGAACCGCGAAGAACGCAAGAAGCTGGTGTGGCTCCTCGAAGCCGAAGAGGACGAGTAGGCCAGGCACTGACAGCGGCAAGAACCACAAGAGGCTCCCCACCAGATCGCCCTGGTGGGGAGCCTCTTGCCGTAGTGCAGGAATCTCTGCTCCCCTCCAGCAGAAGACGATCCATCCCCCCCAGCCCCGTTCCCCCAGCGAGATCCGTGCCGTCCTACGGATGACGTGCGGGGCGACGGCGCGCGCATCGCTCAGCCTCCTGCGCCGGCACTCGCGGCGAAGCCATGGGGGAATCTGCCTTTGATGGAGGCCTGCTCCGAGTCCGCCGGACCGGGGGACTAGTTGACGTGGAGACGCTCCGCCGTGAACGGCGATCTCACGTCTGGCATCAGTACCAGTGGCCGCTGGCGCCGAACTGTGTGCTCGATCGCGAAAGTCGATGAGAAGTCGCACAGCCTGTGTTGACCGCGGTCAACAAAATCGTCGCGCCCGGAGCACGCTCAGCGTCCTCGACCGGTGTTGACCGCGGTCAACAAACCGAGCATCGCGCAGCCGGTGGGCGGATGTCCGGCTCCCGGAGTGAGGTCCGGACGGCGGAGGCCGCTCCGTGCCCACCAGGCCAATTGATCTCGAGGGCAGGGCACGGCAGGGGAGGGGCAAGGGAAGGCTGGGACGTACGCGGCCTTCAGCCTGAATCTGGGTTACGGGGATTCCCGGATGGCCGGCCGTGTGCGCAGAGTCCTCTGCCGTACACGGGTCCTCTGCCGTACACCTCGTGTGTGAGGCGCAGGGCTTTGATCCGGTCGCAGCACGGCGAAGCGGGGCTGGGACTTTCGTCCCAGCCCCGCGGTGGTCGAGATGTTTGGTGCTAGCGCGGCGGCAGCTGATGTGGCTCGTCGGGTTCGGCGTTGTTCGCCTCGTCCTCCGGCTGCTGTGTCGGGTCCTGGCGCCAGGACGTGAGCAGCTCCTTCCAGGCGGCTCCGGTCTTCTGCAGCTTCTCGATCAGCATGTTGACAAGCTCGATGGCTCTGAGGAGCCCGATCAGGACCAGCACGAGCAGGAGCTCGGCTGCGTGGATGGCTTCTGCGGCCGTCACAGAGCACCCCCGCAGGTCTGGGCCGCGTGAGGCAGGTTCCCGATGGGCAACGATCTGCGGACGGTGATGGAAGGATGACTCATCCCTGGCTCCCGGAAGTTGGGGACGGCGACGGGGTGTGCCGTTCTTCCAGCAGAGTCATCCAGGGGCTCAGCGCTGCTGAAGTGCAGCAACACACGGAAGCACTGCCGATTGTGGGCAGCAGGGGAGTGGCACCTTGAGCGACTCGGCAGAGGTAGAGATTTCCGGCGGGACCGTTCCGGCGACCCGTGAGGGGGGCGATGACTTACCGCGCGTTCTCCGCGAGGAAACCAATCAGGTAGCGGAACAGTTCGGGCGAGCGCTGAGGGTGCTCGTCATGCGCGTGCAGCAGTTGGGCATTTCCCAGAACCAGTTGGGGCGCCGCCTCCACGCCACATCCAGTTCTATGTCGAAGTACGTGTCGGGGGAGCGGGTGCCGGACTGGGAGTTCGTGGAAGCCCTGCTTCAGGCAGTACACAAGATCACCAAGCAGGCTCTCGACGCGGCCTCGTATGAGGAACTGCGTGAACTGCACGAGCGGGCCTTGTTCCTGCGCCATCCGCAGCGTCATGACGTGCAGCGCATCGCGATGGCACTGGACACATCGGAGCTGCAGATCGCCGAAATGAAGTTGCGCGAGGCCGAACTGGAGCAGGAGGTGCAGCGGCTCCAGGAGCGACTGGACGCCCTGAGAGCGGATCAGGGCCGGGAGCGGGAGCAGCATGAGGCGGAGCAGGCCAAGCTGCGCCGGGAACTTGAGGACACGGGAGCACGCATCGAGCAGATGCAGCGGCAGTGCACCATCCTGGAGGAGCAACTGGGCCAGGCGCAGGAGCGGGCGGCCACCGCCGAGCGGACAGAGTCCGCTGAAGCTCTCGTACCTGCGAGTGAGCAGGACGATCGCGAGTTCGGACCTGACCAGGTGACGTTGCTGGAGACGTTGGCCGATACGTATGCGCAAGCGCTGACGGAAGAAGCTCGCGCCGAGGTGTACCAGCAGCTCAAAAGGCTTCCCTGGTATGCGGGCGCAGCAGCGTTGGCGCTGTTGGACCGCCGGTACCCGCATCTGGATTCCCGTGCCTTTGCAGCAGCCGCCATGGGCGGCAGATCAGAGCCGGTGGAAGTCCGAGACGCGATCACCTGGTTCTACCGTCACGTACCGCTGACGGCTGCCGACCGTTTGACTCGCCGGGTTGCGCTCGGCCTGTCGCCGTTCATCCTTGCCAAGGTCATGGAGTCGCTCGCACGAACCCGTGGTGCAGAAGCCGCTCTCGCCGCGGTTGCCGAAGCGGCTTTCAACGTGGGCAATGGCATCGGTCGCAGCCTGCAGTTCACTCCCTCGTCGATGTTCCCCGTAGTGGCGCGGTCGATTTCCGATGCAACGCTCTTCAGAGAAGTGCATGCACGGGAACAACGGCTGCGTGAGGCCGATCGGCACTCTCTCTCTTCTGCGAGGCAAAGCCTTGAGACGATGCTGCAAGTACTGACAGCGGGCTCACCAGCCTCGACCGCAGCAAGGATCCTGTGGCTCAACCCCCGGTTGCAGGACATGGCGATGGAACGAGCCACGAAGGGTTCGGACCCTGAGTCGCTGAAGCAGCTCGCCGCAGTCGCAGTGCAGCTGCGCCGTCTTCAGGCCGAGCAAGGTGTGGGCGACAGAGACCTGGCCAGCCACCTGCTGGGGAACATGCTCGCCCAGACGAACGACCCCGTGGCCGTGGCGAACCTCCTCAGCTTGTGGGAGTCGGAGGCCGAGCAGAAGAGCGAGGGCGTGACAGTTGGCGATCGGCTTCTGGCGCTATCGATGATCTTGAAACGGCATACCTCCGACGCGGTCCGCCAGCTGGTGACGCACAATGTCGCGCTTCCCCCAGGAAGCACCCATTTTTTCTGGCGGCCCGACCGGTTCGAGCCGTGGCAGCATGCCGTCGACCAACTCCCCGTCCTGCAACGGAGGAAACTCACCCCCATGCTCCGCAGCATCACCCGCTCGGCTCCAGCACTACGGCAGGACCGCGCAACCCCCGAAGCGTGACGGGTGAGGCCACCTGGCTGCCGTCACCTCCCCAGCAGCTCGCCGGGGGAAGGGATCGTGCTGGCTCACCCCTGGGCCGCTATGGATTCGATCCGTAATGCCGGAAGCAGATGGACCCCCAGAGGTAGCCGGGTCCGATCGAGGCCAAGATCATCCGGTCGCCGTGCGAGACACGGCTCTCCATGACCTCATGCAGCACGGTGAACGGGCTCGCCGCTGCCGTGTTGCCGAGGACGGGAACCGTGAGCGGTACGCGCTCGGGCTCGACGCCGAGCACGCGCACCGCCTCTCGGAGAATATTGAGGTTGGCCTGGTGGATGAGAAAGTGCTCGATGTCAGTCACTTCGAGCCCGGCCCGACGCGCAGTCTCCCTGATCGTGGCAGGAAGCTTGTCGGTGGCCATCCGCCACACTGCCTTCCCATCCATCTTGAGGTAGTGCTCACCAGCCGCCACCGTGGCATCAGTGGTCGGCATACGGGCCCCACCAGCACGGATCTGCACGTCGAACGCGGGCTCGGTATCGGTGTGCCAGGCCACGATTCCGTACCCGGGCTCGGTCCGCCCGAGTACCACCGCGCCCGCAGCATCGCCCAGGAACGGTCGCAGAGTCCGGTCGGCCGGGTCGACCGCGCGGGATCCGGTGTCCGCGCCGATGACCAGAACGTTCCGGAAGCGCTCGTTCTGGAGCAGGTGTGCTGCGGTGTAGATCCCGTAGATCGCGCCGGCGCAGCCGACCTGCGTAAGGTCCAGCGGGATGGCCGACCGGGCGCCGATGGCGTGCATCACGGTCAGGGCCGTTCCGGGGAGCGGCTGGTCGGGCGTGAAGGTGGCGACGATCACGGCATCGATCGCGGAGGCCGACACTCCGCTGCGTTCCAGGGCTTGGTGCGCCGCCGCGATCGCCATGTCGGAGGTCACCTGCCCTTCGGCCAGGTACCGGCGTTCCCGGATCCCGGTGCGCGTGGTGATCCACTCGTCGGTGGTGTCGAGCGTACGAACGAGCTCGGCGTTGCTCACCACTCGCTCGGGCAGGTACAACCCCGTGCCCATGATGCCCACCGGGTGGGTCAGTCCTGTGCCCTCCTCGGTTCGGGGCGCCTCAAGCACCGCCGTACCACTGCGTGAGGCGTGTGCGGTGTCGGACGGGATGACGTACATGGTCACTTCCCTCCTTCGTCTGTGTCGTGCTCCCCGAGAACACCGGTGATCCTGAACAGCGCACACGTCACGAACGAGGCCCCGTTGCTCGCCATCAGAACGTGGTCGCCCGGGCCGACCTGCCCGGTGCGCAGCAGATGGTCGAGCGAGAGCACGTGGTCGGCAGTGCCCAGGTGGCCGAGGTCACGGCCGAGCTCCAGCATCCCCTTGTCCGGGTCGACACCGAGTGGGCCCAGCACGCTGCGCACGTACTCGGGCCCTCCGGAGAACACGTGCGTGACCCGCGTGATCTGCCCGGGCTCGACGCCGGCGTCGGCCAGGGTGCGCTCACCGAGCATGGTCCGCGTCTTGGCCAGCTGTTCCTTCGCCTCGGTCAGCTTCTGCGGCTCGCGTGCGGCGTACTCGGCTATGCGGGCGCCCAGTTGGATCTGCCGGCCCAGCGAAGCCTCGGGCGGGAACAGCGGCAGATCTCCGCGGTACATCTCCTCCAGGTCGGGCAACGAGGCCGAGTTGAGGGCCAGGAGCTCCGCAACACCGGGCCGGCGGGAGAGCACCAGCGCGGCCGCACCGTCGCCGAGGATCGTCCCGCGGTTGGTCTTGAACGGGCCCGAGGCATAGCTCCAGCGGTCGATATTCGGCACGCTGAAGTTGTCCGCGCCGGTGATCAAGGCTGCGGTGCGCCCCTCGCTCCGGAGGTACCCCACGGCGAGCTCCATGGCCCCGAGCATCCCGTTGCAGGCCTGATAGACCGCGAACGCCGGGGCCTCACCACCGATGGTGTGCCGCTGTACATAGTGCTGAGACGGCCACACGACCGGCCCCTGGTGGAATCCGTACGCGTGGAACAACGCATCGATCTCGTCCGTGCGATGGCCGGAGCACTCCAACGCCCGGCGCGCGGCCAGCACCGCCATCTCCGGCGCCGGCAGGTCACCGGCCACCGCGGCACCGGTCCAGCCGCTGCTTCGCCACGCTTCCCGGTCGTACAGGCCGAGTTCCACGGCGCGCTCGGCAGGCATCGAGGGGGGCAGATATGCCCCGGTGCCGGCGATGTGTATTCCTTCAACTCTCATGCTGCCGCCCCCTCGTGCGCGCGCACGTGCTCCAGGACTGTGTCAACGACCTGGGGGAGCGGCTTGTGGACGTCGACCACGGTCCAACCGAACCGGTCAGCCCAGCTGTCGAGAACCTTGTGGATCTTTTGCTGGTGGCGCAGGAAGCTCTGCTTCGAGCAGCTCAGATCCAGACCGCACTCGTAGGGCACCGCGCGCTCACCCATGCGGTCCCAGGCCGTCGCGGGATCCGAGCGCAGGTACACGACAACGTCGGCGGCGGGCAGCCCTTCTCCTACCGCCTCCACCCACGCCGGATCCGTTCCGTAGGCGATCTCACTTGCGGCGTGCTTCATCCAGTAGCCGTCGAGCAGCAGCACCTCGGCAGGGTCCGCGGCTGCCTGACGGTCCGTGACGGATGCGACGGCCGCCCACAGGAGGAACATCACACGAGACTGCGGCGCCATGCGGACCGCACAGGTGCGGACACGGCGCTCGTCGGGCTTGATGAAGTCGGCAAACGGATATGCGGAGTTGTCGATGATGTCCCAGCGGTCGACGACGCTGGCGAGCCCGCCCAACGCCTCCCCGACGGCGCGTGTCACCGTCGTCTTCCCGGCGCCGTCCGCGCCGACTATCGCGACGATCACGGGGCGGCCACCTTCGGGTGACAGGCGAACTCCGGCTCCGGCCTGATGATCCCCGGATCGGGTGTGCCCGCACTCGCGAAGCCCGACACCGCCCCGTACGCCGCCAGGCTCGCCACCGCCGCCTCGATGTCCGTGATGTCCGCAGGTACGTCCTCCGGTGCGAGCTGAGACAACGGGCGCCCGTCGAGGGCCCGCCAGAGCCGGACCACGGCTTCCGAGACCCGGTAGCCCTCGTCGGGACCGACCAATGCCCAGCCGTCCGTGAACCGCAGCGGTGTGAAATAGGCGGAGCGCCGCGCCCCGCCGCCGTGCGGCACAGCCGGCTCCGGCAGCTTCGTCAGCGGTTTGTCCCAGCCCTCGACGACACCGTGGGCCATCAGCGTTCCAGCGGCCCACAGCCGCTGCTCGACCACGGTGGTCATCTCCTGCTCGTCCGTGCCGGAGCCCGGATGCAGTTCGCGGTGGTTGAGCCGCCAGACGTGGTCCAGCCACGGCGCGGTCGTCGCCGTGCGGGCCAGCCGCCGATAGTGGAACTTCGGGCCGAAGTACACATCGCCCGCAGCGGCCAGCACCGCCTCGCAGGCGGACTCCAGCGCCAGGGCCGAAGCGGTCGCGGCCGTCAGCAGGTCGCCGATCGCCAGTGCCCCGTACGCGTCCTCGGCCATGGCCGAGGAGATGTTGCCGTTGCGCACCAGGTTGATCTGGCGGACGACATCGAAGCTGAAGGCGTCGAACGGTTCACGCCACTCCGGCCCGATGTGCAGCGGCACGCCGGTGACGATCCGGATCAGCGCATTCAGCGCCTTCAGCTCCATCCCGATCTGCGCGCGGTCAGCGCCGGTGACCCGGTACTCACACGTCAGCCCGAGCAGGGTGCGCACACGTCCGGCGGGCACCGGGTTGATGTGCACGGGCACCCCGCCGTGCTCGATCACGACCTCGCTGACGGGCAGCTCTTCCCCTACGACATAGAGGTCGACGTCGGAGGTGCCGTGTCCGAGGCCGACAGCGAAGCTGCCGCCGAGCACTGCCAGCCGGACCCGTTCCGGGCCGCCGAGACAGGTGGAGATGACGCCTTCGGCGGCAGCGGTCTGCTCAGGCGAGAACCGCACGTCCGGCACAGACCAGGACAGCACGGAGTCAGTGGCGGTCATCAGGATTCCTTTCGTGTGGACCGGCGCGGCCATGTGGCGTGCGGCTCGCATCCCGCGTCCGTCCGGGCATGCCAGTACTCGTGCAGTCCCCGGCACCGGCCGTCCGGGGCGAAGGAGAGAAACAGGCACCCAGCGGCCGTACGAGGCGCGCCGGTGTCCGGGTCGTGCAGCACGCACCACCACTCCAGCGCAGTGCGATCACCGGCGACCACCGGTTCGGCGAACCAGATCTCCGGGTCGCGCTGACGGCTGAGCGTCCCGGTCCAGTGCTTGCGTATCGCCTCTTGCCCCAAGTGCGCCTCGCCGAAAGGGCCCTGCCGGTACCAGGCGTCCTCGGTGAACAGCGCGACGATCCTCTCCACGTCGCGGCCACGCCAGCCCGACTCGAGCGCCGCGACCCAGGCCTCCACATCCACGGCCGACACCGTGTTCGGCGCGCTCACCGCGGGCACCAGGCAACGGGCAGCGACCAGACCCCGCGGATGAACATCCTGTCGCGCCATTCGAGCTGGTCCGGCTCGACGGCGACCGACAGGTGCGGGAGCCGACGCAGCAGCGCGGCGACGGCGACCTCCGCCTCGACGCGGGCGTGCGCGGCACCCAAGCACATGTGCCGGCCATATCCGAACCCCATGTGCGGGTTGGCCGCACGATCCGTCCGGAACTCGTCGGCGTCCTCGAAGACGGAGGGGTCCCGGTTGGCGGCGTCGGTCAGCGGGATCACCACCTGACCGGGACACATCCGGGTGCCTGCGAGGTCAGCCTCTTCGACGACCACGTGCGGCTGTCCGCCGGTACCGTTGAACCACACCCAGCGCAGGCACTCGTCCACCGCGCCGGGTATCCCGGAGGGGTCCTCACGCAGCGCGGCAACCAGGTCCGGCCTGGCGAGGATCTCCAGGACGCAGCAGGAGAGGAAGTTGGTCGTAGTCTCCCCTCCGGCCACCATCAGGCCCAGCCCGAAGGTGGAGATCTCCACGTCGGACAGCTCACCGGACTGAAGCAGTGCCGTGAGAAGGTCCTCCCCGGGAGTGCCGGCGGCCATGGCCTCGCGCCGCTCGGCAAGCTGCGTCTCGAAGTACGCGTACATATGGGTGTGGGCGGCGTCCACCTCCTCCTTCGTGCACCGCCCGGCGGACATCATCGCGTTGACCCAGGGCAGGAAGAGCTCCACATCGCTCACCGGGACCGCGAGCATGTCGCAGATCACGCCGTAGGCGAGCGGCACACTGAACCGGGCCACCAGGTCGGCGGTCGATCCGTCCTTCTCCATGCCGTCGATCAGGTCCTCTGCCAACCGCTCGATCCCGGGGCGCGCGGCAGCGGCCTGCCGGTGGGTGAACCAGCTCTGCACCGCCCTGCGTCGGCGGGTGTGCGTCGGGGCGTCGCTGGTCACCAGCGCCAACGCCTCGCTGCGTCGGGCGAACAGGGTTCCGTTGTGCCACGCCTCACGGCTGAACCGGTCGTCCGCCAGCACGGTGCGTACGTCGTCGTGGCTGGTCACGAGCAGAGCCTTGCGGTCGCCCGGCAGGTCTACCGGGATCAGCGGCGTCTCACGCAGCAACGTGAGATAGCCGGGGTCGAGCGCGACTCCTGGTCGCGCATCGAACGGGAGTTTCATGGTCGTCCTCTTCAGATCACGGTGGATTCGTGGGTGTCGGCGCCGGGCGGTTCGGTCAGGAGGCGGACGGTTCCCTCGCCGCCGTCCAGTTCGATCCACGCCCCGTCCGGGATGCGGGTGGTCGCCTTCGGCACAGCAACCACGGTGGGCACGCCGAGCAGTCGGCCGGTGATGGCCGTGTGGGACAGCAAGGTGCCGCGTTCGACGACCAGCCCCGAGGCCGCGATCATCAGAGGGAGCCAGCCCGGGTCGGTCTCACGGGCGATCAGGATCCGGTCCCGGCAGTCGTCGGGGGCTACGGACGGGTCGCGCACCACCAGCGCGCGGCCGCGCACACGGCCGCCGCTGGACCCGAGTCCGCACAGGGGCCCCGAGCCGTCCTCGGTAGCGCTGTCGCCCACCGGCACGGCCGAGCGCAGCGCGGTCGCCAGCGGCCCGTCACCCGGCACGGACATCAGCGTCGGGTGAGGGGACACCGTCGTCTGACGCTCCCGCTCGGTCCGGCGCAACGCGGCCAGCGACGCCAACGGAGGCCCGGGCACGGTACCGTCGAACGCACCGACGACCTCCTCGACCGTGAGGTCGACGACGTCGTGCGGATGGGCCAGCACACCAGCCGCAGTCAGCTCCGCGCCCAGCCGCCACATCACGTCCCGGGTGATCCCGAACAGCTGCGTACGGCAGAATCGGGCGTCCTCACGAACCCGGATTCCCCACCGTGCGACACCCAGCAGAGCATGCAGAACAGCTCGTCGCAGCGGGTTGCGGCACGCCTGGCGAAGCTGCTGCCGGGCCTGCTCGGCCTGCTCGTGCTCGGCCGCGCGGTTGCCGGCGACCGTGGTGCCCTGCCGGACGAACGGCCGCAGCACTCCGACGAGCATCGACGGCTGCTGACGGGGCGTCGTCTCATCAAGCTTGAGGTCGTGCAGCGCACGGTCGCCGTAGCGCTCCAGGTACGCCTGGACGGCTCCGGCCAGCTCCGTGCCGTGCCGTCCCGCTGCGATGTCGGCCCAGATCCGCCGATCACCGTCCTCTGTGTGCGGGGCCAGCACGCGTTCGCGCAACTCCGGGAGCGCCGACACCTGCTCGGCGAGGGCGATGGCGGCACGCGCCGAGGCCAGAGACCGGTTCTCCCGCCCGCCGCACAGCAGTCCGACGAACAGATCGGGGCCGGCACCGGCCCACCGCTGCAGCAACGCCTTGCCCGCCCGGATGGCCAGGCCCATGTACAGGCCGTTCGAAAGCGTGACGCCCCAGTGTCGGCCGGCCTCCTCCCACACGCGGTGGTAGCGGTTGATCAGGTCCTCCACAGTGGCCTGATCGGTCGCGTAGACCTCGGCCATCAGCTGGTCCCACCAGCGGAAGAACCGCCTTGTCGCACGCCGATGCCCGGCCGCGTGCCACAAGAAGACCGGGAAGCTCGCCACGATCCGCGACTTCGGCCTGCGACGGTGAGCACGTGCGGCGCCGGTGATCCCCATGGCCTGTTCCCACTCGGTGCGCACGAGATCGAACGCGGGGAGCCGGCCGTGCAGGACCTGCCAGTCGTTCAGCCGGTAGTACACGCGCCCGTCCAGGAAGCCGATCATCCTGGCCAGCCGGTGGCCGTCGGCCCGTATCTTCCGCTCCGGCACGCCCATACGCCGGTAGAGGTCCGTGAAAGCCTTCTGATAGAAGACCCGAGCCTGGGAGTACGTCAGAGCGCTCGAAATCCCCGGATAGCTCTCCGTGATGTTGTGGTTGCCCCAGTAGACAGGCCGCGCGCTCTCGGGTGGCGCAACCACCATCGGCCGGGCCTGTACCAGGTGCAGGGCGCCGTCCGGGGTGAACGTGCCCTCGATGTCCTGCGGCGTGCCGAAGTGGTTTTCGACCTGCTGGGCCAGGTCCGCGACCTCGCGCGCCTGTTGTTCGGTCAGCACTGGCTCATCAGCCAGATGGTCCGGCACGGGCTGGAGCGGCTGTGGCGGAGGGCCGATCATCCACCGCTTCTTCACCGCCCGGGTGCGGACCTGCCCGGTCGCGCGGTCGACGAAGAAGTGATCGATGTCGGCCTTCTCCTGGACGACGCCCTCGCCAATGCCGTACGCCGCCGCAATGACGCATCGTTCATCGCCATCGCGCGGATCCCGGGTGAAAGCGACGAAGGAGCGTGTTCCCGGGGCCATCCGCTGGATCCCGACGGCGACCCGGGCCCTGGTCGGGTCGATGCCCTTGAGCAGCCGGTACTGAACGGCCTCTGGTTTGAACGCCGAGGCCCAACAGCGCGCCACGGCGGAGAGCACCTCGGCGCGCGGCACGTACAGGAAGCTCTCGCTCATCCCCGCGAACGGGTCGTCCGCCGTGTCCTCGCCCACGCCGTCGGCGTTCGGGACCACGCAGGCCCGGACAGCCGCAAGATTCCCAGCGCCGATCTGCTCGTCGAACTCGGCCAGCACATGTGCGGCCAGAGCACCGGTCGGCTCCGCCGATTCGAGCGACCGCGCCGCGGCGGCGCACCACTCGGCCGGGTCCGAGCGGTCGGCGGACAGGCCCCTGCCCACCGCCTCCAGCGACTGGTCGAACTCGGTGACAGGCAGGCAGAAGAGCCCTGGAACGGGGAACTCCGCACGCCGCAGCTCTTCGAGGCGGGCGAATTTGTGTCCGACCCGAAGCGGGTCGAGGTCGAGCTCGGCTGCCGCCGGAGGTGGCGCACTGATCGTCACGGCTGGGCCTCCGTCCATTGGTTGAGGTGGAGCACGTCGCCGAGGGGGCGCCGGCGGGCCGGTCGGAACCCGTCGCCGATCGGGTGCGCGGTGGGAATCAACGCACCTTGGCGAACGTCCGCAGGCAGGCCCAGGATTGCCGCGACCTCGTCCTCGGCATCCAGATGCACGGTCGTCCACGCGGCGGCCAGTCCCGCCGCCCGCGCCGCGAGCATGTAGCTCCAGGCCGCAGGCAGGACCGAACCCCACAGGCTCGCCTGGCTACCCGCGGGGAAACGGCCGCCGGGCACTCGCACGCAGGGCAGTACGAGCACCGGTACACGCCCCATGTTCTCCGCCAGATGCCGGGCGCTGCGGACGAGCCGGCCGTCGCCGGCGTCGCGGTGACGGGCCGTGAAGGCAGCCCGGTACACAACGCCGACCTTCTCCCGCAGCACCGGATCGGTGATGACGATCCATGCGCTCGCCTCCCGGTCGCCTCCGTTCGGAGCCTGCTGCGCCACCCGAACACAGTCGCGCACGACGTCGATGTCCACCGGCCGGTTCAGGTCGAGGCGTCGCCGCACGGTCCGGGTGGTGGTCAGTACCTCTGCGGCATCCATCGTCACCACACTCTTGGCAGCAGCCGGGCCCGACCCACCGCGTAGGTCGGGTACTCCGGGATCGTCCACAGCACTCGCTCCTCCACGAGGATGCGCCGGACGACTGCGCCGAACAGCAGGACCAGGACCGCGGCGGTGAACGGATTGAGGAAGTACGCGGTGAAACCCAGGTTCGCCAACAGCATCCCGGTGTACGCGGGATGCCGCACGAATCGGTAGAGGCCGTGGCTGACCACGCTGTGTCCGTCCCGCCGCACAACGTGGTGCGAGTAGAACCGCCCCAGGGTGTTGATCGCGACCTGCCGGCCGACGACGCCGAGGACAAACACTGCGACGGGGACAACGAGCAGCGCGGACCGGCTGAGCCAGGGCATCGGACCGAAGGCGGCGCCACCGAGCACACCCAGCCGCGCGAGCGCATACGGCAACAGAGTGCTCGATTCGGCCGGCACACCTCCGTCGTGCCGGAACGTCACGCGCGTTTCGAAAACCAGCCAGGCGAGGTACGCCACGAACAGCGTGACCGCGACGGGGTCGCGGCCCGCGAACCGGATGATCCCGGTCAGCAGAAGGATCAAGGCAACCGCGAACAGCGCACGCGGGGCGGCCAGCAGCAGAACCCTGGTGCTCATGACTTTCCTCGCATCCGGGCGTAGTGGGAGGGGGAAAGGTTGCACCAACTGAAGGTCAGGGTGCCGAGTTCGGCCCCGGTGACCGCTTCGATCAGCGTGATCCCGCTCGTCGCTCGCCGTCGCTCGCCATCCCGGTGGGTGTAGCGGAGGGTGACCGGGATGCTGCGCGGGATGCGCAGCGGGATGTCCATGTCCACCGACAGCCACAGCATCTGCGTGTCGATCGCGATGCCGTATTCCGTGTGCTCGATCGCGATCACGAACTGCCGTACGGCCTCTACGATCTCGACAGGCGTGCGGTAATCGGGGTCGATCGAGCGCAGCGGGTGGCCAGGCGGTGCGGCCAGCAGGAGGGCCTGACACAGACCATCCGCACCCCGGTAGGTGCGGCCCACCAGGATGTTCGCGTCACGGTGCCGGTGGACGAGATCAGCGACCGCCGGTTCGGTACCGACGACCTGGCCGAGCGGGTAGACCTGGGGGTTGGCGTGGACGAAGCCGAAGTCGGCTGTGCAGACCGTGTGCTCGCTCTGCACAGCGCTGGCCTGCCAGACGTCCCCCTCGGACGAGACCGTGAGGGCCGTGGGCTGGTTGAGCTCACAAAGCTTGGTGAACCGGACGTCTGCGCGAAGTCGTCCTGAGAGGCCGGGCGGCGAGACTCCGGCAGCCTCGGCGCTGTCGTGCTCGGACTGCCACGCCGCATCAAGCAGGGCGCTGAAGAGCAGCATCCCCGGAATGTGGTCAAGTGTGTGGTCGAAGAAGAAGGTGTCTGACGAGTCGACTACGAGTTCAGTGCGCCGCCTCGCCGTCTCGCTCAACAGTGCAGTCATGGTGGAGTCCCTCCAAAAGTAGGGCAGTAGCAGTAGGGGAGGACCGCATGTGATTGATGGGTGGCTGCCGTTGACGGGTGCGAAGATCATGGCCGCCCGGCCTCCGGCAACAGTGCAGTCGTGGTGGTGCCTCGATCGTGCGGGGCGGGCGAGTTCGCCGGAGCTGCGTGAGGGCCGCGGTGCTGCCGGGGAAGGCAGCGAAGGTCAGTGTGAATGGCTGTGTTGGTGGCGCTGGTTGGGTGTCATCTGGGTCTGGGGGTTCGTCCCTGCTCTCATGTAATGGCAGTTCTGATTTTGGCTGTCATGGGGTGACCAGGCTGCTGTCATGGGCTGCATAGCAGGGTGGTGGTTGGCTGTCATGGGGTTGCCCATTCCTGTGTGTGGTCGGCCGGGGTGGGGGTGTGCTGGCGTGTATGGGTGAGGAGTTGCGGCTGGCGCGGGGTGTGGTGGTGCGCCGTCTGTTGGGGGTTGCTGAGGTGTCGGGATCGGTGTCGTCGCTGCATGTGCGGGTGGCGGCTGAGGCGGCGGGGGTGTCGCCGCGGACGGTGTGGCATTGGCTTGCCGCGGCGCGTGCGGGCCGGCTGGAGCGGATACCGAAGTCGTCGTTCTCGTTGCCGGATGTGTGGTGGACATTGCTGGCTGCGGAGGGTGGGAACGTTTCGGCGGTGTACCGGCAGATGACCGAGGGCGGCGAGGAGACGGATTTTCCTGTGCCGTCGCTGGCGACGGTGCAGCGTTCGGTGAAGCGGGACGTGCGGGAGGGTCGGGTCCTTGAGGTCGCTTCGGTAGGGCGAGGCCGGGTCGAGGCCGGTCGTTATGACAGGGTCTTGGCCGACCTGAAGTTGCAGAGGCCGGGTGAGGGCCTGGCGGTGGTCGACGCTGAGCCGGGGGCACTTGCCGCAGTTGAGCCGGATGAGGAAGGCGTCGTGCCGTCGCGGGGCGGGGTGCGGCTGTTCGTGCCGGGTGCGCGTGTGGTGTCGACGGCCGGGGTGGCTGCGGTGGTGGAGGCTGTGGGGCACACGGTGGCGGCGCGGGGGATTGGGTGTGTGTTCGGGGAGCCGGGGGTGGGGAAGACGGTGGCGGTGCAGCAGGCGCTGTATCTGCTGCCTGATCGGGTGCCGGTGTGGCGGGCAGTGGTGGGAGTGAAGCCGGGTCTGCCTCAGATGCGCTCCTCGCTGCTGGAGGCGCTGGGGTTGTCAGCGGGTTCTCTGGCTCACCGTGCGCAGCCGGCGGACCGCGCGCTGGGGGAGGCACTGCGCCGGCCGGGGGTGATGTTCCTCGATGATGCGCAGCGCTTTTCTCCGCCACTGTTGGACTATTTGCGCCTGCTGTGGGACGAGCCGGGTACAGCGGCGGCGCTGCTTCTGTGCGGGGCGGGTGCGGAGCGGGTGATCGCCAGGGCGCCGGCACTGCGGTCTCGGGTGCTGACCTGGCACCAGGTCCCCGGCCTGGACCAGGAGCGGCTCGCGGAGATGCTGGCGATGTTCCATGACGTGTGGGAGGGCCTCGATCCGGCGGACGTGGGATGGGCGGACGCGACGGTGGCGCGGGGCAACTTCCGGACCTGGGCGAAGATCACCTCTCACGTATACGCCCTGGCCAGGCGGAGCCGGGACCTACGGGTGGACCGTGCGTTGATCGAGCAGGCCTGCGCCCGGCTGGGCCCCTACCCGTAACGGCTGGCGGCAAGGGATCGGAAAAGAGAGATACCAAGACCAGTCGGCAGGGAGCCGGTTCCATGATCAGTTCTGGGGTGGGAGACACGGCATTGCCGGACGTGCAGTTAGAGGCGCCCGAGCTGCAGGGCCCGGCGCTCGCCGCGCTGCGCGGGCCTGCTGTGCAGAAGCTGCTGCGGCTGCGGGGCCAGGGGCGGCTGTCGCGGGGGCATGTGCGCCTTGCGGGGGAGTGCCTGGGGGTGTCGGAGCGGACGGTGTGGCGGTGGCTTGCGCAGGCCGACGCCGAGCCCCGTATGGCGGCTCGTCCGGGGGCGAGAACGGTGGACCGGTTCGAGGTGACGTCGGAGGTTCGGGTGCTGCTGGCGTACTGGCGGGGGAACGCGTCCGCGGTCCACCGGCAGCTGGGGGCCCGCGCCCGTGCCGCAGCCGGTGAGCGAGTGACCGGGGTGCCGGGCGGGGCGCCGATGGATGCGGTGCCCTTGTTCGATCCTGTGCCGTCGTTGTCGACGTTCCTGCGTGCGGTGCGCCGTGACCTGACCGCGGGTGAACGCGCGGGTCTGGCCCGGGGTCCGGAGGCGGCTCGGGCTCATGATGTGTTCGGGCGTCGGCCGCGGCTGTGGCGGAATCGCACCTGGGAGGCCGACCACGTCCAGGCGCCGCTTGTGGTCGATGCGGACGGAGAGTTGGTGCGCCCGTGGGTGACGTGGTTCATCGACGTCGCGACGAAGGCCATCACGGGTACCGCGGTCACGCCCGGTCATCCGTCCCGGGCCTCGATTCTGGCGGCTCTGCGCGCTGCCGTGCTGCGCACCGGTCCGTATGGGCCTGCGGGTGGTGTCCCCGAGCACGTGCGGGTCGACCGAGGCCGGGACTTCCTGTCCAAGACGGTCCTGGGCGCGTTCACCGACCTGGATACCAAGTTCGAGGATCTGCCTGCCTACAGCCCTCATTTGAAGGGCACGGTGGAGAACCTCAACCGGTGTGCGGACCTCATGCTCTTCGCTGTTCTGCCCGGCTACACCCTCACCCCCAAGCCCCGGCGCGCCAAGAAGAAGCCCGACCCTGACGAGCCGGTGCCGCTCACCTTCACCGAGTTCACCGCAGAGGTCCTGGAGTGGGCACGGTGGTGGAACTCCGAGCACCGCCCCGCAGACCTGGCAGGCCGAACTCCCCTCGAGGCCTGGCAGGCCGATCCCACGCCGCTTTCGGACATCCCCGAGGCCGCGTTGTGGGGGCTGATGCTGGAGGACGACGGCCGGGTGCGGAAGCTGACCAGCCACGGGGTCCGCTGGCGCGGCCGGGACTACCTCGGCGCGTGGATGGCCGGCCAGGCAGGGCGCAGCGTCCGGATCCGGCACATGCCCCACCACGACCACGAGATCGAGATCTGCGACCACACCGGCCGCCACCTGGGCACCGCACACCTCGCCGACGCCGCGACCCCCGAACAGCTCGACGAGCTGCGCCGCACCCGCACGGTGCGGGCCCGCCGCCTACGCGAGGACGCCAAGAAGGCCGAGGCCTTGCGCCGACAGCGCTTCGCCGCGGCCGCCGCTCCCACGCCCGCGCAGCGCCTAGGCGCCGTCACCGCGGCCGAAGCTGACCAGGAACTCACGACGGCCGCCGACAGCGACATGGCCGCCTTGGCCCTGCCGGACCTCATCCCGCCCGCCCCGCCCCCCGACGACTGGAACACCCCAGTCTCCCTGCGCCCCGCCGCCCGGGAAGAGAAACGATGACGAGCCAACTGCCGCCACGGGAAACGGACCACTACACCCAGCTCTCGGACGCCGCGGTTGTTACCACCCGGGCGCTCCTGACGGCCCGGGAGAACATCGCGGACACGATCGACGCCAGCGCGATGATGTGCCTTCACGGTCCGGCCGGCGTGGGCAAGACCCTCGCCGTGAACGTCTGCCTGCGTGAGGTTGAGCGAACCCGTGGCGAGGAGATCTGCCGGATCAGCTTCCGAGCCCGCCCCACGGCCCGTGCCGTACGCCACGAGCTCTTCGCTGCGCTCGGACTGCCGGGCGATCCTCCGCGTCACCCTTCCGAGTTCGATCGGCTGCTTCTGGACTCGCTGGCAGCCCAGCCTCGTACGCTGGTCGTGGATGAGGCTCAGTGGCTCAATCGAGAGACGTTCGAGTATTTGCGGTACGTCTGGGATCACCCGTACTCGCAGGTCGCGATCATCTTCGCTGGTGGCGAGGGAGCGCACACGGTGCTGCGGAAGGAACCGATGCTCTCCTCCCGCATCTTCATCTGGCAGCACGTCACCAAGCTCAGCCTGAAGGAAGTTCAGCAGGTCATCCCGCTCTACCACCCCGTCTGGGCCAGGGCTGATCCCGCGAACATCGCGTTCGCTGACCGCCACGCAGCACACGGCAACTTCCGGAACTGGGCCCGCCTCACCGCCCACACCCTGACCGCACTCGAACGGACAGGCCGCGACTACCCCGACCAGGAAGTGCTCCGCTAGGCCTTCAGCAGATTGGGCAGTTGGCGGGGCTGACTGCGCAGCTTCACTGATCCTCGACAGTTGGCGCTGTTTCTCCGGGAGGTGGATCGGGGTGATCCATTTTCTCCAGACTCGATCTGCAATCTATTTTGAAGCAATCGACCTACCCCCGGCAGGATGCCACGACAGTGCACCTTGCTGCCGGGCCGTCAGGCCCGTTGGGTGGGCCGCGCGAAGCGTGGCACGCCTGCTGACGCAGAGCGTCAGGGGTGGCTGTAGCGCAGCGGAAGCCACCGCGAGGCGCAGCCCCGCATGCTCCAGGAGCGCAGCGGACGGAGCGTCAACTAGATTGCGCAGCAATCTGGTTGAGCGGGACGCGCAGCGTCCCGCCAGCGCTCCCGCGGAGCGGAGCGCAACACCCTCGCGCAGCGAGGGTGTTCGCTTGCACAGCGCGCAGCGCTGTGGTACCCGCTCCGCGGGAGGTGCTGTCTATGGGTCCCAAGAGACTCGTTTTAACCTTAGCAATACGTAACT